>JBKKAT010000033.1:0-6150 GCA_046714535.1 Acidobacteriota bacterium
GTGGAGGGTGGAAGAACTCTCTCCACATCCTTTCCCAGGACCTGTTCTATTCTCAAGTTGGTTGCGGATAAGAATGCCTTGTTCACAGACACAAAACGAAATCGAAAATCCGGTTGGACCTCAAGCAGAAAAATGGGCTCCGAGACATTTTCGTAAATCACGGACAGCTGCCGCTGGCTGCGTCTCAACGCTTGATCCGCGCGCCTCCGGCGAATGCAGGCCGATGCAATGCGAGTTGCAATATCGATCAGCTCCAGATCCTGCTTTTCGGGCAGTGCCGGTTCACGAAAATACATGGCGAAGGTTCCAAGAACCCGCCGTTGTTCATCGAAAATCGGACTGGACCAGCACGCGCGGAGACCATGAAGCAAGAAAACCATCTTGTAATCGGCCCACAATGGATCGGTCCGAATATCTTTAACGAAAACGTTCTCACCGCGAAATGCAGCGGTTCCGCAAGAACCTGCATTCGGGCCGATGGATGAGCCATCGATGGCGGCGCTGAGGCCAACAGGGAAGTTTGGCCCCGCTCCGGTCCACATCCGGTGTCCATCTTCATCGAGCAAAAGAATCGTGCAAATCATGCCGGGCGTGTGGGATTCAATAAACAGCACCAACGCTGTCAGTGTGTCTTTTAGCGGTTTTCCACTGGCGATCATCTCGTACAGGTCGATCTGTCCTTTGATGACCTCAAGGGGCGCTTGTTCCTGTTCCATCATTCGACCTCTGAAAATAATTGCTTTCAATCTTACTATGAAATTTTAACGGCAAACTAAGTTGAAGCTCGTGTAAGAAAGGGGATGTGGAGATGATGGAGAGAAGGGGATTATTTTTTTCTTGAAAAAAATCTCCTTATCTCAAATATCCCCTGATCTCCCTTGTTACACATCTATAATAGAAGCGTGACTTCCCGATACAAAATTCTTGAAAAGCTCGGACAGGGCGGAATGGGAGTTGTGTACAAAGCGCTGGACACACGCCTGCAACGGACTGTTGCGATCAAGATGTTGCCTCCCGAATTTGCGGTGGATGAACAGAGAAAGAAACGGTTGATGCGGGAAGCCCAGGCCGCTTCAGCGTTAAATCACTCCAACATTTGCACGATCCACGATATCGATGAAGCCGATGGATCGATGTTTGTGGTGATGGAATATTTGCAAGGAAAAACTCTCCGGGAAGAAATCGGAGCATCCGCTTTGAGCATCGACCGCGCGTTGGAAATCGCCGCGGAAATCGGTGAGGCTCTGGATAAACTTCACCAGCTCAAAATCGTTCATCGCGATATCAAACCTTCCAACATCATGATCACAGAAGACGGACACATCAAGATTTTGGATTTCGGGTTGGCTTCTGTGGAACAAACAACAGCTCCTGAGGAACTGGGAAGCCAGCTCGCAACGATCGATAAGAGCCTCACACAAGCCGGTCAAGTTGCCGGCACGCTGCTTTACATGTCGCCGGAGCAGATTCGCGCGGAGGAGCTGGATGCGCGAAGTGACGTATTCTCTTTCGGCGTCGTCTTGTACGAAATGTTAACCGGCAAGACTCCTTTTCGCGGTTCCACGTTGCTCGAACTTGCTTCCGCGATACTGACAGATAATCCGCAGCCCTTAGCCGGAATCAATTCTGCCGTGCCGCCTGGTCTGGAAAAAGTTGTAAAACGTGCGCTCGAAAAGAGGCTTGAAGCAAGATATCAAACGATCAGAGAATTGCTGAATGACTTGAAAACAATGTCCGACAAAACTGAGAGCAGTGTGGCTGTGTTGTATTTCGAAAACCTCAGCAGCGCAAAAGAAGATGAGTATTTTCGAGATGGCATTACAGAGGACATCATCACGGAGCTCTGGAAAATCAATGACCTGAAAGTCTTTCCGCGTTCTGCGGTGATTCCTTATCGTGACAAACAGATGCAGGCGGCGCGGATCGGACTGGAGCTCCGCGCCACTCACGTTCTCGAAGGGAGCGTGAGACGCGCCGGCGCGCGAATCCGAATCAATCCGCAGCTTGTCGAAACGGCAACAGGACATGCCTTGTGGGCTTCGCGAATGGATCGCGAGATGAAGGACATTTTTGAAGTGCAGGATGAAATCGCATCCAGTATTGCTCAGGCGCTTCGCATTACGCTTTCAGCACAAGAAGAGAAAGCGATTGCTCACAAACCGACAGCGAATACGGAAGCATACGATTATTACCTGCGTGGACGAAGCTTTGCGCAACGGCGCACACGTCCCGATCTGGAAATTGCTATGGAAATGTTTGAGCACGCGATCGCACTGGATCCGAATTTCGCGCTGGCTTATGCGGGAATTGTGTATGTCTGCGGTGGGTTCTACTACTGGCATGGCGGCGATCCTCAAGTCGCTGATCGAGGGTTGAACGCGTGCGATCGCGCTCTTGCGCTG
The DNA here is from genome assembly GCA_046714535.1 of Acidobacteriota bacterium. Classification (GTDB taxonomy): domain Bacteria; phylum Acidobacteriota; class HRBIN11; order JAKEFK01; family JAKEFK01; genus JAKEFK01. The sequence continues at coordinate 2,403 of JBKKAT010000033.1, forward strand.
AAACCGAATCTGCCGGAAGCGCTTGCGGCGCGCGCAATGATTCATGTTGGCAAGAAGCAGTATGAAGAAGCGGTGCGTGATGCGCAAATGGCGGTGGATCAAAAGCCGGATGTTAGAGGCGGGTACTGGGCGTTGGGATGTGCTTACTTTGCAACCGATCGTTTTCATGAAGCTGCCGCTATAGCCGATGTCGCGGTGGAACACAGCGGTGATGACGATAACACCTATATTCCATTCATGTTGTCTCTTGAACGTCTCGGACGCGCCGAAGAGGCTCTCGTTTTGCGGCGTAAGCATATGCAAGTTCTGGAGCTGCTACTCGAATCAAATCCGGATGATGTTCGCGTCCTCATTCTGCTTGCGAACAGTTACGCTAAGCTCGGCAGGGAAGCGGACTCCCTTGCACAACTGGAAAAAGCAATGTCGCTCCGTCCGAAAGACACTGTCGTTTTGTACAACGCCGCGTGCACTTACGCATTGCTGAACCGCAAAGCAGAAACTCTGGCCCTGCTGAAACAAGCGTTGCATCAGGGTCTTCCCAATAGAGATTGGTTGTCGCGTGATCCGGATCTTGCCTTTTTACACGGCGACCCCGAATTCGAACGTCTTCTGAAAAATTAACCACTGATCACTCCATTTTTTCTGACGTTTTTATAGTAAGCTCTTGTGCTGATGAAATTGCGCTCAGGATACATGCTTGGTCCGTACGAAATTCTGGCCCCCGATTGGCGCGGGTGGCATGGGGGAGGTATATCGCGCAAAAGACTCAAGATTGGAGCGCGAGGTTGCAATCAAAGTCCTTCCAGCTGAGTATTCCTCCGATCCCACTCCGGACGGCAAATCGTATGTGTACACCTACCGCCGCATTCTCGCCGATCTTTATCTTGCCAAAGGATTACAGTAGCTTTCATCAACCTAACTGAACGGATATGATGGCTAACGAAAATGAATAGCACGTTTAGAAACGAATGATTACAGCTCCGGAGATCTGCCTTGGGAACTGATTGGGACCGGAGACAGTATCTTTTCGTTCAAATATCGAAATCTTATTGTATCCGGTGATGTGCGCACCAATCACTGCGCCAAGACCTACACCCATGGGCATAAAATAGAAGATTGGTACTAGTGGACTCACATCCTCATTTCGATATGCAATGATGAAAAGCAAACTCGTTGCAGCTCCGGCAAGTGCACCCATTTTAACTCCACGAATCGCGCCTCGTTTTCGTGATTTTGGCTCCAGTCGATAGACTTTCGCGATTTGTGTAACGCCTACAAAACGCTCCGTCTGGCGCACCCGGATCGACACTTTGTCTGCATAAAGAGAACCCCACTTTCCTTCGATACTCGATCCATCTATTTTCTCAATTTCAACCAATGTTCCCTGATTCACACGAAGCTGTTTGGGAAAATCGATAGCCATGTATTCATCTGCAGCAAAGGCACTACAGCACAACAGAAAAAAGATTTTGATGCATAAAACATTTTTCATTTTTAATCTCCTGAGTGCCGCAGTGTGCAATTCGCTAGCCAGCAAAACAAAGCCACAATCAAAATCAAGAAACTCCTGATGGAAAGGGATTCCAGTAGCCTCCCAAAAGCACGTTGAATACATCCGACCTGCGGTATTTTCATTTCAAAAAGATAGTAGAATAGGCCGGTGAATTTTGTAGATCAGCGATTTGGCCCCTATTTGATTCAATCCCCGATCGGTTCCGGTGGGATGGGGGAAGTGTATCGCGCAAAAGATTCCAGGCTCGGCCGCGATGTTGCTCTAAAAATACTTCCATAGCATTTTGTGTCACACCCTGAACGGTTGCAGCGATTTGAACGCGAAGCGCATTCTGGATCCGCATTGAATCATCCGGCCATCATCACAATTTACGGTTACATCGCAGACATTCCGGAGATGAAGTACTGCTCTGCATTCGGCCGGACTCGGTAAGAAGCGCTGGCTGAAGTGCGGGTGGGTAAGGAAGCCTGGCTGCAAGCGGCCAGCGTCGAAGGAAAAACGTCTTATGGCCGTGAGACTTGATGTTGGACCGTATAATACGAGCAAAGCATTCCATCTCCGTTTAGTCTATAATTTGAAATCATGAGAACCGGTACGGAGCATTGCTACATCATTCGGGATCCCGATATTCTTTCGGGTGAGCCCGTAATTGATGGAACGCGCACTTCCGTCCGTGCGGTGGTGGAACTCTGGCGAATGGGTGTTAGCCCCGAAGAGATCCCGTCTCGACTTCCGCATTTAAGGATGGCTCAGGTTTTTGATGCGCTGAGCTACTACAGCGATCATCAGGATGAGATCCATCAGTACATGAAGCGGAACGAAATTCCTGATGATATGACCAGTCCATTGGTCAAGTAGATTTGGCACAGTTATTCATTTCCCTTTATCTGGATGAAGATGTCGACATCTTACTTGCCGAACTTGTGCGTGCGCGAGGTTTTGATATATTAACAACACAAGAAGCCGGCCAGATTGGACAAAAAGATCCGGAACAAATCGCTTTCGCGGTGAGTCAAGAGCGCACGTTTCTTACTCATAACCGCGTCGATTTCGAAAGAATCTATGGCGAGTTCGAGCCTGGCGGTTATCGCAAGCATTTGTGAATGAAGAGCTGCAGCGGCTGCATGCAGCAAATTTGTTGACCGGGAACGATTAAACTAAGACAGCAAGATACATCCGAATACATCCGAACTCGATTCCCACTGGTTCGTAAAAGCTGATCTATTTCAGAATCCTTCCTTCAGAAAGATAGTAGAATAGGCCGGTGAATTTTGTAGATCAGCGGTTTGGCCCCTATCTAATTCAAGCACCGATCGGTTCCGGTGGGATGGGGAAAGTATATCGCGCAAAAGACACCAGGCTTGGCCGCGATGTTGCTTTAAAAATACTTCCATCGCATTTTGTGTCACACCCTGACCGGTTGCAGCGATTTGAACGCGAAGCGCGTTCTGCATCCGCATTAAATCATCCGGCCATCATCACAATCTACGAAATCGGGACATTGGATTCTACCCCTTATATAGCGATGGAATTCGTCGAAGGAAAGAATCTGCATGACATCATCGCTGTAGGACGGACTCCACTAAAAAAACTGATCGCCATTGCCTCACAGTTAGCGGATGGTCTGGCCAAAGCGCATGATGCCGGTATTGTTCATCGTGATCTAAAGCCGGAAAACGTGATGGTGAACAGCGATGGTTTCGTAAAAATCCTGGACTTCGGACTGGCGAAGCTTACCTACGACACCGACATAAATCGTTCCGTTGTACAAACGGAAACCAGCGCTGGAGTTATTTTGGGGACGGCCGCTTATATGTCGCCTGAGCAAGCGGCCGGCAAGCCCATCGATTTCCGTTCCGATCAATTCTCTTTCGGATCGATTCTGTATGAGATGTCGACAGGCCGAAAAGCGTTCAAAAGAAACACAACACCAGAAACAATGACCGCGGTGATTCGTGAAGAACCAGAACCGCTCACGTCGGCTCCTCCTTTCGTTCCTGCGCCGTTGCGATTCATCATTGAGCGGTGCATGACGAAAGATCCGGCGGAGCGTTACGCATCGACACGCGATCTTGCCCGCGACATTCAGAAAATTCGCGATAATCTTTCTGACATCGCGATCACAGATGAAACAGCGGTAACCCCACGACGCGGCCGATGGCGTCGGGCAGTGTTGTTGGCGCTCCTTCTCGTGGTTGCAATTCTTTCCGGGATGGCGCTTTCCCGGTTAGGAAA
>JBKKAT010000034.1:0-2949 GCA_046714535.1 Acidobacteriota bacterium
CATCCTCGAACACGGTAATAGCGCGTCCTTCCAGCGTTGCAAGAATGAACCGGTAAAACCCCATATCAGGGCGCTGACGGGGCCCGTAAACAGTAAAGTATCGCAATGAGACGCAAGGAATGCCAAAACTTCGCCAATAAAGATAACAAAGATCTTCGGCCGCAACCTTCGTTACACCGTAAGGCGAAACCGGTTTCACCACAGCTCCTTCTTTCATCGGAATTTCTTCTGTATCTCCGTAAACGGATGAGGTGGATGCGAATACAAACTTTTTTAAGTTACATCTCTTGGACTCTTCCAGGAGCAATTGAGTCGCCTCAATGTTGTTTTTTGTGTAAACCACAAAGTTTTTGTTCCAGCTCGCTCGCACTCCGGCTTGTGCAGCCAGATGGAATACCACGTCCGTTGCAGAGAGCAGCGGAGCCCAATCTATTTCCAGAATATTTTGACCGAGCAATTGAAAGCGGTGTGAATCCCGGAGTCTTTGCAAATTGGATTCTTTGATCCAGCGCGGATAGTAATCCAAAAATGAATCGACTCCTGTTACGTCATAACCTTTTGACACGAGCTCTTCGCACAAATGGGAACCAATGAAACCTGCCGCTCCGGTGACGATGGCTTTCATTTCTGTAAACTCCCAATCAGCGCATCCCGGTACTCGGTGGGAATGCGGCAAGGATTTCCGGCGGAGTTTACCGGAACATGGTTGGTGTAGCCTTCGACCAGCATTTTGGCGTCCTTCATTCGAAAAACCTCATATGTGAATTTGAACTTCAAACGGGAAATTGTACCGAACTTTGTCAGAATTTCGAGTTCGTCATCATAGTGTGCCGGCAGCAAATAACGGCAATAACATTCCGTAACCGGCATGAATACATCCTTTGCTTCCATCTCCCTGTACGTAAAACCTAGTTCTCGAAAATAATCGGTGCGTCCAATTTCAAAATAGACCAGAAAATTGCTGTGATAAACCACGCCCATCGTGTCTGTTTCTGCATAGCGAACTCTGACGCGGGAGCGGCTAATCAAGCGGTGGTAAACTCCTTCAGAATCTCCTTCATCCCGCGAAGCGCTTCGTCCGGATGATCGTTTCCGAAAATCGAGGAACCTGCAACGATCCAATCCACGCCGGCGATGAGCGCGTCCCGCAGGTTGTTCAATCCCATTCCTCCGTCGATTTCGATCGCGAACGAGAGACCTAGCTGGGCGCGCATCATTCGCAGTTTTTCCACCTTTCGTAAAACTGATGAAAGAAATTTTTGTCCGCCGAAACCCGGATTGACGCTCATCAGGAGCACAAAATCTACATCATTCAGCGAATCTTCAAGCCATTCTACCGGGCTGGCAGGATTCAACACTACTCCTGCTTTGCAATGGTGGGAATGAATCAAGTTCAAAGTACGGTTCAAATGCTTACAAGCTTCAAAATGCACGGAAATCAGATTTGCGCCTGCCTTCGCAAAAGATTCGATATAGAAGTCCGCTTTTTCAATCATCAGATGCACATCAAAAGGTAAGCGGGTGACAGATCGAATCCATTGAACAACGACCGGACCGATTGTGAGGTTCGGCACAAAATGACCATCCATAATGTCGACATGAATCATGTCGGCTCCCGCATCTTCGACCATCTTGATTTGGTCGGCAAGGTGTCCGAAGTCCGCTGATAATATCGACGGGGCAATTCTTTTCATTTGCTGTAGTATAAGCCGATAAATGTATCCACAGAAACCTTATATCCGGCCGGTGGATTTTGTTTTACAACTGTTCCTGTTGCTACGCCAGGATAATCGACCTCCTGGGAAACGCCCACGCGCAGGCCCGCGGTTTTAAGATAGCTGGTTACGGCGGATACGTTTTTTCCGATTACGTCCGGCATCACAAAAATTCTGGCGGTGTCACCACCGGTATTCACCAGCAAGTCCACGGTTCGCGTCCCGACCAGTTCGGTTCCGGGGATTGGATATTGTGCGATCACCTGATCCTGCTCTGCGCCCGACTTGTGCACGTATAATACTTTTCCCTGATGCAATCCGCGTTGACCCAGGGTCATCGTTGCTACGCGTGTTGTTTGACCCAGCAGATCCGGAACAATCGCTTTTTCAGGACCGAGACTGAGATACACTTCAATGCTCCGGCCCTGCTTGATTTTTTGTTTCGCCTCAGGCTTTTGCAAAAGGACTCTTTCCGCTTTAACCGTAGTGCTGTAACGTTTTTGCGGATGGATCTTCAACTGCAGTCCTTGTTGCTTTAGAATCTGGATCGCTTCAAAGGGTTGTTTTCCGGTCAAATCAGGAACCACCACTTCATCTCCTGCCGTGAAGAGTCTCAACGTAAGAAGCGTGCTGAATGCTCCCACAACCATCAGCAGGAACACGTGCCCGATGAATTTGAACAGTCCTATGAAGAAACTTTTAATACTCATCGCTTCACTACGGGGGGCGGGCGTCTCTGCCCGCCATCTTTTTGAAAAAGGCGGGCACGGAGGCCCGCCTCCGGAAATTATTTAATTAAAAATTCATGAATACGCCTGCATCCCTCTTTCAAATTCTCCATCGATGTGGCGTACGAAATGCGAATGTGACCTTCCATTCCGAATGCCGATCCTGGAACGGTTCCCACATGACATTCTTCGAGCAACTTTTCACAGAATGCAACGGAATCGGGCATACTTACATTCAAGTGTGCCGAAATATTCGGAAACACGTAAAAAGCCCCCTGTGGCACATTACATTGGACACCCGGCATGTTCGAAAGGGCGTCATAGATGAAGTTGCGCCGGCGCGTGTATTCATCAAACATCAGTGAAAGTGACGTCTGATCTCCCTCCAAAGCTTCCAGTCCCGCTATCTGACTGATCGACGATGGATTGGATGTTGTATGCCCCTGCAATTTATCGCAGGCGGCAATCACTTCCGCTGGTCCAACTGTAAGTCCCAACCTCCATCC
>JBKKAT010000035.1:0-5722 GCA_046714535.1 Acidobacteriota bacterium
GTCTACTTCATTGCTGATGACGAATTCCACATTCTTAATATCCGGTTTTGGATCGTAATGCTCGTTTAAGATAAGCCTCACTCTTTTGTTTTTTTCGTACGATATGAGCTTATAGGGACCCGTTCCCAAAGGTTTTTCCCCAATTCTGTCACCAACGGACTTTACGTGCTGTTCGGAAAGGATCGGAATGAAAACAAGATTGCTCAGGATGCTGAATGGAGTGTCTGTTTTAATATCAATCGTTTGATTGTTAATGACGTTGATCTCATGGATGTGTTCGGCGAAGCCCCGCAAGTCGGAATTCTTCAATGATTTCAGTCTTTCAATACTGAACTTCACATCGGAAGCTTTTAAACGGCTTCCATCAGAGAAATAAGCCTGATCGTCCAGGTAGAAACGCCACGTGTGATCATCCGGATTTGTCCAGCGTTTTGCCAGGCCTGGTGAGAGCCGGAACGAAGCGTCGAGTTCCACCAGAGAGTTGAAGATGTTCCCCAGAATGTATCCGGTGTCCACTTCAAAGGGAATTTGAGGATCAAACGTAACGACGTCCGACCCTACGAGAATCACCAGTGGCTCTTTTTTGCTGGCCGGCGGTTGTTCTCTACACCCTGAAAGCAATCCGCCGAGCACCAGGAGAACAATCATCAGGCGCAAGTGCATGTAAAAATATTGTATCTTTGGCGGAAACCTTTCACAATAGAGGGTTCCCGGAGGCCGCAATGAAATTGAACAAAATCATCGAGTCGGTGCCAAACATTAGCGAAGCAAAGAGAGAGGATGTTCTGCAAAGAATCTTGAACGCGATCCAGGATGTCCCGAATACACGTGTCCTGGACGTAAAGCCGGATTTTGATCATAACCGCACCGTGATCAGTCTGGCTGGTTCTCCCGAAGGCTTGAAGGAACAGCTATTGAAACTGTACGAAGTATGCCATCGTGAAATCGATTTACGACAACATTATGGAGAACATCCACGCGCCGGAGCGGTCGATGTTACGCCATTTATTCCCATAAAGAATGTAACCATGGACGAATGCGTCCTGGTTGCGAAAGAGCTGGGTAGAGAAGTCGCTCAACGTTTCGGCATTCCTGTCTACTTTTACGAATTTGCTGCTTCGGATGAAGCGCGAAAAGATCTGGCGAACATTCGCAAGGGAGAATTTGAGGGTTTCCCCGCAAAGATTCTAAAGGCCGAGTGGAAACCAGATGTTGGACCACTCGAGGTGCATCCTTCTTTTGGCGTCACCGTCATCGGCGCGCGAATGCCTTTGATTGCATTCAATGTAAATTTAGGCACATCCGATATTCAGATCGCGAACAAAATTGCGAAAGCGGTCAGGCACTCGAGTGGGGGATTGCGATTTGTGAAAGCGATGGGGGTAATGTTGCAGGATCGCAACACCGCTCAGGTTTCCATGAATCTGACCGACTACAAGAAAACGCCTGTTTACCGGGCTGTGGAAATGGTGCGACGTGAGGCGGCCCGCTACGGAGTCAACGTGATCGGAACAGAACTGATCGGATTGATTCCCGCGGAGGCACTCTACGAAACGGCGGATTACTATTTACAAATGGAAAATTTCAACCCATCCCAAATTCTTGAAAACAAATTAATGGAAGAATGAAAAAGAAAATCCCGCAGCATCGATGGATAAGCCTGTGGCGCCATTTTTTTGATCGCGAAAAAACGGTGGCTGATCTGACTTCTTCCATGATCCAATGGCAGGAAAAATGGAATTGGGATTTTTTGAAAATCAACCCACCTGCATGCTATCACGCTCTGGATTGGGGCGCTGAATATGAATTCTTCGATGACCCGGGCCGGGAACCGGAACTTCGAAAACCGGTTGAAAATATTCGAAATATCCGGGCTTTGGACCCGAGTGTGGGAACACTCGGCGATCAACTGCAGGTAATTCGAAATTTACGTCAGCATTTTGGAATCGAACTTCCGATCGTGGAAACGATTTTTTCTCCGATTGAAATTGCGCATCGGCTGATGAGCAATCGAGAAGCCTTTGATACTTTGCGCAAGGAGTCTCCTCAGGAAGCGCATCACTTACTGAAGACAATCCAGGATACTTTCCTGCACTTTGCTTTGCACTGTTTGGACGCCGGCGCGGACGGAATTTTCTTTGCCACGAAATGGGCCACCTCGGATTGGATGAGTTGGAGCGACTATGAAGAATTCGGCAAAAGATATGAGCAGCCGATTGTGAATGCTTTAAAGGAGCGCAACGCCTTGCTGATTTTGCATGTCTGCGGCGAACGCACTTATCTGAAACAGATGCTCGATTACCCGGCAGACATTTTCAGTTATGATTTTTTTGCGGATGGTGTTCCTTCCCCCGGGATAATTGCCGAACAAACGTGCAAGTTTGTCATGGGTGGAATTGATCCACAGAGATTGGTCGCCGATCCTGATCGTGTGGTCGAAGATTGCAAAGGGCTTTCAACAATCGATCGCTGGCTCCCCGGCCCTTCTTGCGTGATCACACCTGACACAACAGATGAGATGATAAACAAAGTGGTGCCGGCGTCACGCCCGCAGTCCTAATTTTCGCTCTTACTCGCCAGTTCCTTAATCAGAGTTCGCGCAATTACCAGGCGTTGAATCTGATTTGTCCCTTCGTAGATTTGCGTGATCTTTGCGTCCCGCATGTATTTTTCGATGGGATAGTCGCGGCAGTAACCGTAACCTCCGAAAATCTGCACAGCATCGGTGGTGACTTTCATAGCGACATCGCTGGCAAAAAGTTTTCCCATTGCAGACAGTTTTGAAAAGCCCTTAACGCCCAGATCGACGGCTCTTGCGGAGGCGTATACAAGCTGCCTCGCAGCCTCGATTTCTGTGGCATGATCGGCCAGCATAAATTGAATTGCCTGGAAGCTGATCAAGTTTTGGCCGAATTGTTTCCGTTTCGAGGCCCAGTCCAAAGCAAGATCTAATGCTCCTTGAGCCAGTCCCAGGGCTTGTGCTGCCACGCCTGGTCGAGCACGATCCAGAGTTGCCATAGCAAGCATGAAACCCATCCCTTCTTTGCCTAACATTTGCTTAGCGGGAACCCGGCAATTGTTAAAGTGCGTTTCATGAACCGGCACGCAACGGATTCCCATTTTGTCTTCTTCTTTACCGATCGTAAATCCAGGGTGTCCCTTTTCCACTAGAAAAGCTGAGATTCCCCTCATCCCCTTATCGGGATTTAGATTTGCAAACACCGTGTAAAGTTCCGCAGCGTTTGCGTTGGTCGTCCATTTTTTATCGCCATGAATGATATAGGAGTCACCATCGCGAACAGCTGAAGTTTTCAGACTTCCCGCATCACTACCCGATTCTTTTTCGGACAGACAGAATGCGATGAATTTTTTAGCCGTGGCAACATCCCGAAGGAAAGTATTCTTTTGTTCTTCATTTCCGCCGATCATGATGGGAAAAGATCCCAGCGCATTGACAGCATAGGCAACGCCTACGCCACCACATGCTTTGCTGAGTTCTTCCACCACAAGGCAAAGTTCCATCACTCCGCCGCCCCCTCCGCCGAATTCTTTGGGGACCCACACTCCCATCAATCCGTATTCACCAATCTTTTCCATGATCTCCCACGGATATTTCCCTTCGCGATCGAGTTGTGCAGCCTGCGGCCTTACATATTTTTCAGCGACTTCGCGAGCGCGATATTTCAAATCGCGCTGTTCCTGGGTCAATAGCTCTTCCATTTATTGCTCCTTTAGTGCCAGAGTAATGAGTAATGAGTAATGAGAATTTCGGGAGGTCTCATTACTCATTGCTCATGACTCATTACTTTATATCGTATAATAGCGCAGTATGAAATTGTCCTCCCGCATGTCCCGTCTCGGCACCGAAACCGCGTTTGACGTTCTCGTCCGGGCGCGACAGCTCGAGGCGCAAGGCAAGAATATCGTGCATCTAGAAATCGGTGAGCCCGATTTCGATACACCCGATAACATTGTAGATGCGGCCGTTTACGCGCTTCGTCATGGCGCCCATCATTACGGACCTTCCGCGGGTTTGCCGGAACTCCGAAAGGCAATCGCAGAAGATACTGCGCGTACACGGAACATAGCTGTCGACCCTTCCGAGGTTGTCGTTACACCTGGCGCCAAACCGATCATCTTTTTTACCATTCTTGCGCTCGTGGATCCTGAAGATGAAGTCCTATACCCCAACCCGGGATTTCCGATCTACGAATCGATGATCGAATACCTGGGAGCGAAAGCGGTCCCGATTCCATTGAAGGAAGAGAGCAACTGGAGCCTGGATGTGGAGGAATTAGCAAAAAGGGTGACATCAAAAACCAAACTGCTGATTCTAAACTCACCTCACAATCCCACGGGCGGCGTGATTCCGTTGTCTGATCTGAAAAAGATTGCTGAACTGGCAAAAAATTATGATTTCATGATTCTCTCTGATGAGATCTACCGTAGAATTTTGTATACACCGGAATATCATTCGATTTCCTCGTTCCCCGGGATGAAGGATCGAACGATTATTCTGGATGGTTTCTCAAAAATATTTGCAATGACTGGTTGGCGATTAGGTTACGGAATCATGCGACCGGATCTGGCACAACAAGTATGTAAGCTCCAAACGAATGCAACTTCGTGCACCTCAACTTTTACTCAATTTGCCGGTTTGGAGGCTTTACAAGGCGATCAATCGAAACCCCAGGAAATGATCGAGGTGTTTCGTCAACGTCGCGATTTCATTGTGCAAGGCCTCAACGATATTCCGGGATTCCACTGCCAGACGCCTGACGGCGCGTTTTACGCATTTCCGAATGTAAAAAAACTTGGGATACCGTCGAAAAAGCTTGCGGATCTCTTGCTGGAAGAGGGGGGAGTCGCCTGCCTTTCGGGAACCGCCTTCGGAGCATTCGGAGAAGGATATCTACGTTTCTCCTACGCAAACTCCAGAGAGAAGATCGCGGAAGCTCTGGAAAGAATTCAAAACATTCTTCGTACGCATAACCTTTAATGTCTTTAACAGAAGAACTCAAAGCCCGCAAAGATAGAATTAAATCTTTGCAACCCTCTGTTCAAAAATAAATGGCTCAGAAGATTAGAATTTTTGCGACCGCCGATATCGGCAAAGATGCTCTCGATCTTCTCCGCAATCGCGGAAACGAAGTGGAAGTTTATCCCAGCGTGGAAGCTCCGCCGAAAAGTTTGATCCTGGAAAAAGTTCGTTCCGGCATAGATGTGCTGATCACCACCCTGAGGGATCCAATCGATGAAGAAGTTTTTGCAGCGGGCAAAGATACGCTGAAAATGGTTGCGCAAGATGCTGTCGGTTTTAACAACATTGACCGGAATGCCGCGAATCAATATAAGATTCCCTTCAGTAACACAGCCGATGTTTTGACAGATGCGACCGCAGAATTTGCCTTCTTTATTATGGGCTGCGTTGCACGAAAACTTTATCCTTCCGAGCGTCTCGTGGAAGAAGGGAAGTGGCCTTCCTGGCATCCGTATGAACCTTTTCTGGGTGATGAAGTAACCGGACGCACCGTGGCTGTGATTGGAACGGGAAGAATTGGAAAGTCTTTTATCAAAAAAGCAGTCGGTTTTGACATGGATGTGCTTTGCTATGATTCCGATTATCAGGACCACAAATTTGTGCAATCCATCCAACGCATGATGGAATTGCGCGCTCCGCAAAACCTTGTAACGCCCCCTCACTCGAATAGCTATCTTCCTT
>JBKKAT010000036.1:0-4990 GCA_046714535.1 Acidobacteriota bacterium
GAGAAGAACAAGGAAGGATCTGTGGTAGCAGGCGATGCGCCCGCTGGCGGCATCGTAGCGACTGAACAGCCACCCGCGGCTCCGGCTCCGGCCGTGTCAGCTCCCGCAGATGAAGTTCAACAATACGAACCTCAGGCCGAATACGATCAAGCCAAAACACAAAACACTGCTGCTTCGAGAATCGCAATGACCAAGAAGACGCCGGAGGAACCTTTTCAAAAGGCACGACAAGAGCTTGAGAAAAGCAACATGAAAGGCTGGCAGTCGAATGTCCAGGAAGCCATTTCGTTGGATGATCAAAGAGCTCTCGCCAGCAAGCTGCATCAGGAAGGCAATAGTTATCAAAGTAGAGGGGAGTACGGAAAAGCCATACCGAACTTCGAACAGGTTCAATCGAATTACAGAGATTACCCGCAAAGAGATGATGTGCTGTTAAGATTGGGAGATTCTTACGCAGAAATAGGCCAGTTCGACAGAGCTGTTCGCACCTATCAACAAGTTTCCGTTACGCAGAAAAAAGTCGCGAGAGAAAGAATACAACGGCTGCAAAAGAAACAAGAAGCGCAGGAACAACTGCGTTCTCTCGGCTACGTCAGTTCCGACAAAGAGTGAAATCACTTTCGATTGGTCTGTTGCTTTTCCTTCTCGCTGTTAGTTGCACGCCAACAATCAAGAAACTCGAAATTGTTCGAATCGGAAACATTCGCTTGGACTCGGTAACTCCGGAAATCCTCACGATGAGGGCAGAGTTGGCAGTGCGGAATCCCTATTATTCCTCCGCCCGGTTGAAAAACATTAGCTTCGATTTGGCTTTAGCGGATCAATTTATTGCTTACGGTAAACTGACAAATTCGATGGAGCTGAAAGGAAATTCGGTAACGGTGGTCGATGTTCCTCTTGCGATTCAATGCAAAAAGGTAACAGCAAAAGACTTCGCAGCGCTTTTATCACCGCAAATTCCGTACCGGATTGAAGGATCGGCTGTGCTGGAAAAGCCGTTTGGTCCAAAGACTCTTCCGATCCAAATCAAAAACAGCATGAGTCCGCCCGGCCGGTTACAAATTATTTTGAAGCACAAAAGCGCGTTGTCCATTCTCTCTCTGGAAGCGAGTGGGACCCAACAGCTTCTTCGTTTGATTCGCAGCAGAAGATTAAATGTACGTTTCAATAATCCATTTCCCTTTCCACTGACCATTCAAGATCTGCGCTATGAAGTGAAGCTCGGAAAAGATGTGGTCGCAGATGGCATATCGGAGAATCAGCTTTCGTTGCTTCCGGGTAAAAATCACCTCGAGCTTCGTGTGAACCCGCGTCCGATGGGGGCCGTGGAGGGACTCCTCAAAGGATTTTTGGACCGGCAATTGCCCGATTTCACCATCTCCTCTGAATTCCGTATCGCCCGCGAAAACCGCGATCTGCTCGTCCGCCTCATCTACTCGCCGGAAAATTAACGCAAAGAGCAAAGATTAAATCTTTTCGGTGGGTGGGTCGTTCATAGTGGGTGGAGGGTCGAATCGATGAGAAAGCCAATTTTGATTATCGGATTGTTCGTAGCAATTGCAACCATTGCGTTTGTCTATGCAACGCAAACCACTTCCGTAAAACCAAACCCGCCCGTCATAACAAAACACATCACCCCTGGGGGGAAAGGCCAGGCCGGCAATGTTCAATTTGAATGGAAGCTTGCCAACCCGTACATGCTTCGCCAGGCCGGGTCGGGCAATGCATTTTTGGATTTACGAATCACTGGAAAAAGTCTCCAGGGCGCAGAAAGAAAGCCAATGAATCTCGTGCTCGTAATTGACCGAAGCGGTTCTATGGCTGACGAAAACAAATTAGAACAGGTGAAGGAATCGGCCGTCGCGATTCTCAATCAAATGAATTCCACGGATCGCCTAGGAATCGTCATTTATGATGATGCCGTAAACACGATTTTGCCATCCTCGCCCGTAGAAAATACACAAACCATTCGCGAGCTTTTGTATTCGTTGAGTCCGGGCGGAAGCACAAATCTGGCGGGAGGCCTGCAACAGGGTTTTGAGGAAGTCCGTAAGAATTTCAGACCGGAGCTGGTCAATCGCGTGATTCTACTTTCCGATGGTCTCGCAAATGTAGGAATCATTGATCCGGAACAAATTGCGGCTCTTGCCCGTAGCATCCGGGAGCGATCTATCTCCGTTTCCACCATGGGTGTTGGAATCGATTACAACGAGACCTTGATGGCAAACGTGGCCGATCATAGTGGCGGAAACTACTACCATATTAGTAAGGAAGTCAATATGGCAGACGTGTTCCGCCGCGAATGGAATCTGATGCAAAGCTTAATCGCGAATAATGCCGTTGCCTCGCTGGAGCTTGCGAACGGAGTTGAGGTGCTGGATGTTGCCGGTTTCCAGTGGAATGTAGAGAATGGCAAGCTGCGAATCCAGGTTCCTGATATTTACAGCAGCGAAACCAAACGAGTTCTGATCCATCTTCAGGCGCCCGCGAATGTAAAGACAGTGGTCTCACTGGGTAAAGGAGAATTCACCTACACGGACATCACTGCGGATAAGCCCCAAACCATTGCACAGAGTTTTCTGCCATCCATCCAGGTCATTGAAGATCAAAAGATTGTCGCCTCAAACTTTGACCGCGATGTGCAATCCAAAGCAGCCGCGGTGGAAGCAAGCAAAAAGATGGAAGAAGCTTATCGCAGATGGGAATCAGGAGATGACAAAGGCGCATACACCGTTGCTCAAGAAGCGACCACGGAATTGAGCGCGCTCGGATACGTACAAAATAATGCACAGGTTTCGCGATATGACGAGTTTGTCAATACTTTATCGAAACCAGCGGCGCCTGAAGCAAAGAAAGACATGCTGAAGAAACAAAAAGCCGCCGATAGAAACGCGCGACAATCAACGCCTCAATAAGGGGGTGCTCTATGTGGATACTGGATTCACTTGCCGAAGTTCAGCTCAAGAAGCCCTTCTTGATCCTATGGTTAACGCTGGGAGCAGCCTTTCTGCTCCTGGCAAATTTCTTTTCGCTTAATGCTCTTTATCATCCTGCGACATACACTCTGACGGTCGTAAGCATCTATGTTCTGTGGCAAAAGAACAAATCGCTGTTGAACGGATTGATCCTTCCCGCAATCGCTCTCGCGGCGTTTTTTCTGGTACCGGATAAAGCGATTCCCTTCAGCCTTTTGTTTACATTTGCAATTGGAAAAGTCGTTTTCGCAGAAAACTTCAGGATCTGGAAGTGGCTCGTTTCGTCTGCGCTCCTCCTCATCAGCTTTCCCATTGTTGCGAATTGGCAAAACATTTCAGAAGTCCGGAACCTTTTGCCGTATCCTTACTATCTTCTCATTCACGCAGCGGTTCACGCATTCTGCATTCAGTTTTCTTTGCTCCCGTTTCAGCTTCGAAAAGATTCGGTGCTCGAAGCCTTCGATCACTACACATGGAAAACTTCGGCAGATGCATACAAGCTGGCGTCAGAAACCGTGGCACTCTACAGCAAAATACAATCGCTAATCAAAGCGAAAGAAAACAATCCGAATTGGGAACAGGAATTGGAAGACTACACGGAAAGAGTCCTTCATCAAGCCTATCGATTGCAGGAGATCAACAGCGAACTCTCGAAAGTACAGGTCACTCCGCTGGAACAACAGATCGCCTTCTTGAAAGAGAAACTCCAATCTTTGGAAGATACCACGGCCAAGATTCAGTACGAACAAGCGCTCCACAACAAACAAAAACAGATGGAACAACATGAAAAGTTGCAAATGCAATACGAGCGTTTGCTTGCGCAGATCATCAACTACAATTCTTCATTGGAAAATGTCCGTTTTGCTTATGCCAACCAGGATTTGCAAACAGCATCCTGTTCCAATGAGAATATTGAGATCTTCATGGATCTCGTGAAGGCGCGCGCCGAGGGCTTTGCCTTGTAAGAAGTGCTGAGCAATGAGTGCTGAGTACTGAGTTCCCCACGGAATACTCAGCACTTCTCTTGCCGCCCTGCGGTTGTTCTATAATGCAGTAGGTGATGCGGAGCCTTGCAGAGAATTCCTATACTACCGCGCGAAGAGATCATTGGGACTCTGTCGCCCGGCACACGGACCACTGGCGTAGCTGGGGCTCATACTACCATCGCCGTCTCGCAGAAGTTTATTCCTTTCTGATTCCACACGGACAACGTGTGCTGGAACTCGGCTGTGGTCAAGGGGATCTGCTGGCAGCTTTGCATCCGTCATTTGGCGTTGGAATCGATTTGTCTGCCGAAATGCTCAAACGGGCCCGGAGAAGGCATCCAACGATCCACTTCATACAGGGAGACGCGCATGACCTCACATTGCAGTCAAAGTTTGATGTTGTCATTCTTTCTGATCTTGTCAATGATCTCTGGGATGTTCAACAAGTCTGTCATCAGATATTGAAACTCGTTTCACATCGTGGACGGATCATCCTGAACACATACAGCCGGATGTGGGAATTGCCCCTTTCGCTGGCTGAGAAAATGGGCTTGACGAACCGGCGTTTGCCTCAGAACTGGGTCACTGTGCAAGATTTGACCAACATGATGAATCTGGCAGATCTCCAGGTGATCAGGAAGTGGCAGGAAGTCCTGTGGCCGGTGCGCACTCCACTGGTGGATCAACTTTGCAATCGTTTCCTGGTGAAAACCTGGGGATTCAACCATCTCGCGCTGGCAAATTTTTTGATCGCAAGACCCGATCCAGCTTTCCATAAACATCCGGAAAGTCCCTCAGTATCGGTAATTGTTCCCGCAAGAAATGAGGCGGGAAATATTCCGGAGATTTTTACGCGCACTCCGGAATTGGGAAAACACACGGAGCTTATTTTTGTAGAGGGTCATTCGAAGGACGACACCTTTGCAGTAATTGAGAAAGAGATAGCAGCGCATCCGGAGAGGCCTGCGAAACTGTTTCGCCAGACAGGAGAAGCAAAAGGAGACGCTGTTCGCCTTGGCTTTGCTCATG
>JBKKAT010000037.1:0-6503 GCA_046714535.1 Acidobacteriota bacterium
AAAGTAAAGTACTGAGGCCGGCGAAGATAGCCCGAGCACCGGTTGCTCATGAAGAATTCTACGAGAAATAGGGTCGCTACAAATTCCGACAAACGTCCATTCTCCGGGATCCTTCAATTCGTTAGTATTTTTGGGGTCAGCAGTTGTGATCAGATAATTCGTACCACCGGTTCCGACTGGTGAAGTTGTAGCCATGAGGATCTTACCAGAGTGCAGAAAAATGAAATCCGCCGGCCAGGAGTTTTCCAACATTACGGGAGGTTTGGCCGGCTTCGCTTTGGGGGACAAGAAATCGAAGAAACCATAGGTGTTGCCAATGGCAGGGAATCCATGTCCCGTAGAAAACTGCAAGTAACCTCTGGTGGCAGGATCGAACTTCAGGATAAAGGGTCTGTTCGAAAGTAACGACCGGTCAGAAAACTTGCTGGTAATGTCGATCCGTTTTCCCTTCAGCTTTCCATCAGCAGTCAGCCGAACCGCAAGAATCTTTTCAATCGAATTGCCCGCTTGCGCGTTTCCTTCCATCCAGTCAACCAGATACTCATTTTTAACGGGATTGTAGGTGACTTGGTCTGAAAAGCAACAATTGAAAGAATCATTTGGATCCTGAGTGTCTGCCGCAATTGTGAGCCGTTTCCCAACAGCTTCTCCCTGTGCATCCAGAATCTGTCCGACAAGCTGCACATCTGTTGGCGGACAATCGTCCGGGTCCGGGCAAACTGGGGGGAGCGTCCATTCGAACCAGATGATCAGTGTTTCGCCTGTCTTCGTGTTCTGCGCGTAACCCGCTGACCACTGATTGATGGAGCGCTCAGCTTTTTCGGGCACGATCGTTGATTTGTTCAGGATTTTTACCTGAGCAAAGGAAATCGTTGCAGTCAGGAACAGAAAAATTCCAACCAGTAATATTCGTTTTTTCATTGCCCCCCTCCTGCTGAAATCAGCCAAAAACCGATCACGCATGATCTACACTCAATCCGGTCAGGGGCGAGTGACGTGAATATGAAACGTCATGTAGAAAGCACCCTTGTTCGGATCAGGAGCATTTCTGCCTTTGACGTTCACAAAGTAATTCAGGCGCGCGCGAGTTTTTCCGGGACTCGTACTTCCATCCGGATTTACCACGGGAATTGGATCAATAAACCAATCGGTGCATGCAAAGGAATCATTCGCGTTGCAGGAGATCTGAACTTTTTGTGTTTCATTTTCACCGGCCGCTCCCATATCCAAACGATAGTAGTTGCTGGTGCCATCTAAAGGAAACAAGCGGATGTGCATCGGACAGATGATCTTGTCTCCCGCTTTCATCGTATACATGCTGACATTATCCAATGTGCATTTATTCATAAATCTGGCGCCGGTGTAAACCGTGCCCCACACCGGAGGCACGGCAGGAACCACATATCCGGGGTCTCCGGGTTGCACGGCATTTTCCGGAGTGAATGTGATGGCCAGCTTCCGGATGGTTCCATTCTCCAGGACTCTGACTCCCCACGATAGACCGATATAAACATTGGTAATCAAAACAGAATTATCTCCATTCACGCCGTGTTGATACGCCCCGCCGCCATCACTCTGGATGGAATAAGCATCAAAATTGGCGTCTTCATCCGAGATGAAGTGCGTGATCGGTTTGTCCGAATTCGGCTTTCCGGCAAATGCAGATCCGGCAGCGAATGCTAGAAGCAAAATACAAATGGCAACAATCTTCATGTTCGTCCTCCTTGGACCGGCGTTCACAGTTATAGGCGACATTCCAGCGCAAAAGCCGACACGGATTTGTACCAAGATGGATTTTCTGAGGAACGCAACGTTTGGCCAAATGCAGAAAGCTGAAAACATTCCCGCGGGTCCGGGAAGCCTCATCGTGGACTTCAGAATCGCAGTCTCGTCCAACTGGTAGGCAGGTCAGGTATGTGCTGGAGAGAGGTTAAACAACTCAGTTTCTCCTTCGGGCGGGAAATCAATGCACGGGGTCAATGACTTCGAGAAAAGGAAATTGCAAAAAGTCTGTATCTGCTGTGTAGATCGTTCGAATTCCGTGCTCATAGGGAATTACAGCGGTATGAAAATCATGGATCACATTTGCGGCGATTCGATCATGCCTGGTGATCAGCTGCGTGAGATAACGAGCATGATCCTTTGTCTCCGCAAGAATGGAAAGGTTGGATCCTTGAATGAAATCGTTCAAAAAGCTCCACGACTGTTGAATGCGCAACGGTTTCTCGAAAACAGCCGCGTGTGTGGACACTCTCAAAAACTCATAAACAATATTCCACGTAATGACCCAGGATTCTCTTTGCCGGATCCATTTTTTTAAAAGAGCGGTGGCTTTCTTGTGTTCGGAAAATTCGGTGATTGCTGCGTATAAAAGAATGTTGGTGTCTACCGCAAACAACTTACTTCCCTTCCATTGCCCGGTAGAGTTGTTCGCGGTCAGCGACGTTCAGGAAAACCTTACCGCAGCGGTAGGAGCGTATCTTGAATGCTTTCCTGCTGGTTTTTGCCGTTCCAAGTCCCTTTTGTAGAGTGTCCGCTACAACATTGGAAAGAGTATCACCGCGATCCGTCGCCTGTCGTTTCAATTCGCGCATCAGTCCGTCAGGAATAATTAGGGTTGTCTTCATATGGAAAATCATATGTTATGTATGATTCGATGCAAGCCCTGGAGGGCGTCAAAATACGGGCGCACCACGCGCGGAAAAGGAACTGGGTCCGCGGCTATACAGCCTTGCGGACCCCTTCTTTGAATTGACTTACTTCGTGAAACTGAACTCCGCAGTCTTTGTCGTTCCGTCGTTGAACGTCAAAACCAGCCGGCGACAAGTATTCGCCCAGGCTTTGTTTGTTTTCCAGATGTAACTGTACTGATCCGACGTGGCATCGTAAGTGAGGCTGTTTCCTCCGGCAGAAACGGTTTCTTCGATCGCACTGAGAGGCGCGCTTGTATCGCATTGAACACTTTGAGATGCCGGATGTCCGGAACTGAAAATTGCCAAGCCTTGATCGCCACTGAGTGATGGTGGGGGACTGTCAACTTTGAAGCAGTCAACCGCTTCTATTTACCAGAGTTTTTCGTCAATGGCCTCAAATGACTTTGTGTTCCGTTCGAACTCCCTGTATTCTTTTTCGCTCCACCTTCCGGCAAGGTGGTCCAAATCGGTATAGATTTGTTTCCGGCGCTCTTCAAAACCCAGTGCCTGCCGAATGATTCCCACAACAAGACTGTTTACACTGAGACCCTTCTGTTCAGCTATCTGCTTCAGCTTGTTGTTTGTCTCTTCGTCCTCAATGAGTTCAAAATGATTATCCTGCGTTAAAAGCGCCAACCCATTCTGCATTGCAGAGGCGGCAATCCACATATCATTGGATGGAACCGGTTTTCCTTTTTTCCGTAAACGCTTGTATATGTCTCCCATACACATAGCCAAGGAGTTTGCCTTACGGGTCAAATGTTCAAAACGTATAACGTGCGCCCAGACGAATGGTGCGAGGATCGTTAAACCATAATGGTTCACCGAATTCTTCGATATCGAGACGGTCTTTCACTCTCTGAACATAGGCGCTGTTAAAAACATTGAAGGCATCCACCGTTATTCGGAACTGTCCGTTGAGTAACGCAAATTGCTTTTCGAATCTGATGTCCAGAAGTGTCTGTCCGGGCAGCCGTCTGGAGCCGGCAGGTTCCAGGAAAATGACCGGGGCCTCAAAGTTTGGTAGCGGAGCGCTCGCTCTGGCGGCCCAGGTGTCTCCTGATTCGTGACGAAGGTACCACCCGCTGTTCACTCCGCCTGGAAGAGCAACAGTCCCGACGAATTTCCAGGCGAGAGTCGGATCGTTTGTCAGTCGTCCCGGAAAGTTAATCAAAGAATTGGGTGAATCCATAAATGGTGTATTGGCTCCACCAAAACCGGAATTACCGGGATAATTTCCACGCAATTTGGAAAAAACGACTGAGCCGGACAGGTACAAGCGTGAACCAAATTGCCGGTTCGCGAAAAATTCAAGTCCGTGGTAGCGCCGGTACAATTCAGGAGGATTCGTAAGGAGATATTGATACACATCACCCACATGCTGGTAAACACTGATGATTTCACCTGTGAAAGGACTGCGAATCGCGGGGACCAGCTTGTACTCCGAGATGCCGACATCTTCCAGGACGTCGCTCCAGCTTCGATAGATGTAATGCACACCGAACGGTACTTCGCCCGGCATCACGCGGTCAAAGCCAATGGAGAACTGTCGAACGCGCGGCTGTTTGAGGTCCTGATCGGCAACGTAATCTTCTCGAAAAAGTGTAGCATCATTCCATCGTCCGCTACGATAATACTGATACAACGTTCCGGAGCGATAATGATCGCTCAGAAAAAAATATTGCCTGTCGGACAGACCGTCAAAGTAATCGCCCAAATGGACCTTGACCACCGTCTGGCTGTCCTGATCCAGGTTCCAGATCAGACCGATCCGCGGCGCAATAGCATTCGTGCGAAATACTTCTCCTCGATCGGTATTTCCGACATTATGGTCCCATCGAACTCCCAGGCTAATTTTGATTCGGTCAGAGACATTCCAATCATCCTGCGCATAGCCGCTCACTCGATGGTTTGTATTTGCGAGATTGTAACCTTCCTGAATCACGCGAAGATATGGTTCTCCCCACCCATCGATGTAATACATTCCCCCATTTGTGAATGTTTGATTGAGTCCGTTAGTGCGTTCGAACTCCACCCCAAACCGGAAATCGTGCCCGCCGTAGATGAAGTCATCGGCATGATGGGAAAGTGCCAGATTCATTTGATAACTGGTGTGTTCATGATTTCCTCTACTGATTGCATTCACTGAATAAGTTTCATCTCCCCTATCGCTGTGTCCCGGCAGGTCCGGTCTGTCTTCGATGTCATAGGTATGGGTATAAAGTCCGCCAAACCGCCCCTCGAAAGTAGTGTTCGATGTGAAGAGTGAAATCCATGTAGCATTCCAGCTGAATTGTTGATTCTCTCCATCGGTTGTAGCCTCAGGAAGAACAAATTCGCTTGCTCCTCCACCATCAATCGAGCCTTGATTCCAGTTTACAAATCCCTGCAGCGTATTATTCTGATTCCGTTTGTACGTCAATTTGGTGATCCATTTCTGCTCTTGTGTGGTGGTTAGACCGTTATATTTCAGCGGTTGAATCTCCGTATGGGGAAATTGGAGTCCTGCAAAGAACCACAACCTGTCTCGAAGGATCGGACCTCCCAGCTGCGCACTCAGATCGTATGTTTTGAACGGACTTTCAGGACCAGGATCCGGAACATTGGAACTGCTCAGATTCTGATTTTGAAAAAAGGTCTCAAGCAAACCATGAAATTGATTTCCACCGGATCGCGTGATGAAATTAGCAACAACTCCGGTGAATCCTCCGTATTCTGCCGGGGCTCCGATTCCTGTGACTTGAACGGCCTCAAGCCAGTTGTAGTTATAGTTGGCAAGTGGATTCACACCATCGATCCAGATTCTGTTTGCATACCGGCCATCGGCGCCAAAGGCAACCAGATCGTCTCCAACACCGGGTGTTAACTTCAACAGACTTTCGATGTTCTGAAAGTTTGGCAGGTTGTGAATGACCTCAGGCGGGACATGGAAAGATACTGCCGTTGTGGTTGCATCGATCAAGGGAGGTTTGTCTTCAACTTCTACAGTTTCGGAAATGTTCGTCATTTGAAGAGTAAAATCCACCGACAGCGTGGATCCCAGCGATAGATCGATGTTTGCGCGAATGAGGGTCTGAAATCCTTGCAATTCTGCTGTTACTTCATACATCCCGGGAGAAAGAGCAGGAAAACGGTATTCACCATCCTGCGCAGTAAATGTTGTGGCCGTGCCTCCAATCAAGGAAGGACTGGAGACTGTAACTGTTGCGCCTGGAATCGGCCTGTCTTCCAGATCGCGTACGATACCCTCAATCGATCCGGTCTGTTTCTGAGCGAACGCAATTGCTGAAGTGAGTATCAGCATTGAAAGAATGAAACAGAGCTTTCTTTCACGCATCGCGCATACCAAGACCACTAGCACTACGGCGCGGTGTTCACCAGTAGCAACACGAGGCCTGTGCCAAGATTGGCAAGCGGAGGATTGTCCCGCTCCCCTTCACGATATAAAACCGCAAACAGATGGCCGTCAGGAACTGCTGCCGGAAGCGCTGCAATCGTGCCTCCGTGGACACAGTCTACACCGGAATCAATCAGGACAGGTGACCCCACCGCCTTACCCTTCCCGCTGGCCAGTTGTAACCAGATCTCAGCGTCATCGATTTCCGAAGGGATAAATCCAAGAACTGCACTTTGCTTGGATGTAGGGGACTCCGAATAAGCCGATCCGCTGATTTTCAAGGGAACTTCGCGGAGTGGTTCGGGAAAAAATTTTGTTTCTTTATTAGAAATCGCCCCGCTCTTACTGATCTTGCGCTTCCGGATTCCGTCTTCCTGCGAATACAGAAGGGCCATCTTGCTACCCTGCAGTTG
>JBKKAT010000038.1:0-4337 GCA_046714535.1 Acidobacteriota bacterium
ACCGAACACGCGGCGATTTCAGACACGTTCTGGGATTACCTGTCGTGGATGAATTCGCCACCTTCTCTTCGCCCATTTTCTTTGGTCCTGTTCCTTTACTCGGTCAGCTCTATAATCTTGGCATCACGCTGGGACATCAGAGGAGTCCGGACATGTCCATCGACCTGGGTTGGCCCCCGGTTTGCGTTGGTATTCAAACGGAGCGATCAGCAGATGCGGGTTGGGAAGAAAAACTGCTGGAAGCAATCAAAGCGGTGAAACCATCCACGCCGGATTCGAAAAAATCAGAGTATGAAATTCAGACCCAGCGGATAGAGGAAGCACATGTTTTCGCCACCGATGCTCCTCTTTTACCCGGACAACTCCAAAGATTGTGTGAGCGTAGCCCTTCCCCACTAGCTATTGCCTTCTCAACTGGCAACCGGATTACCGGTCAGGACGGAAAATTGCTCTCAGTTCGCGTTGCCTCCGAGGCCACTTTGCAGAGGGTTATCCACAGGTTTTCCACATTTAATAAGTAAGTATAAGTTATTCTTTTCCTGTCACTTAAGGGTATTTTCAACACACCTATTGGTGAAGCGGTGAAATTCATAGATAATATTTATTGGCCGCTGAAGAGCTGCTAATCCCGCCAGGGAATCCAATCTATGAACTATCGATATCCCGAGAGTTTTGTCTTCTACCGGAAGCTAAACAAAAAATTTCCGAAGGCAGTTTCTTCTCAAGGGAGTTTCATTTTGGATGAGAATGGAAAACGTTACTTCGATGCATCTGGTGGAGCGGTCGTGGTAAACATCGGGCATGCTATTCCGGAAATTGCGGAAGCTCTTGCAGGACAAGCCCGCGTCCTTCCTTATGTAAACGGCACGCAGTTTACTCATGACGCGGTCGAAGTTCTTGCTGCCGAGCTGGCGGAGGTATTGCCTGGCACTTTGAAGTACAGCTATTTTCTGTCGAGCGGTTCGGAAGCCAATGAGGCAGCTGTAAAACTTGCACGGCAGTACTGGTATGAAAAAGGTGTTTCTTCGAAATGGAAGATTATCAGCAGGACTCCTTCTTATCACGGCAATACGCTTACAGCACTCTCACTTTCAGGCCGTGAACATTACCGCACAGTGTTTGGTCCGTTGCTAACGGAGTTTCCAAGAATTGCCGCTCCGGATCCTTACCGTCATCCGGGCTGCAAAGCCTGCACCGGGGAATTGCTGGAGGAGGAAATCCTGAAGCAAGGTCCGGAAACGATTGCGGCCTTTATTGCTGAACCAATCATCGGATCTTCAGCCGGCGCGGTGGTACCGAGTCGTGAGTATTACCGGCACGTCTCCGAGGTCTGCAAGAAATACGATGTGCTGTTCATTGCAGATGAAGTGATGGCAGGAATGGGACGAACCGGGAAATGGTTCTCCTTTGAACATTATGATTTCATTCCGGACATTCTCGTTTCAGGCAAAGGGATTAATGGCGGAGTCGTACCATTGAGCGCGATGACTGCGAAGAAAGAGATTGTGGATCAGCTGGCCGCGGGAAGCGGTTATTTCAATCACGCGCAAACGTACACGCACAGTCCTGTGACGTGTGCTGCCGGAGTTGCAACGCTTCGCTACTTGAAAAAGCACAAACTCGTGGAGCGCTGTGCGGAGATGGGTGCGGTCCTTGGCGACCGCCTTCACGAGCTTAGAGAGTATCCCGTCGTCGGGGACGTACGCGGCAAAGGATTGATGTGGGCAGTGGAATTTGTTCAGGATCGAAAAACGAAAGAGCCTTTCGCCCGGTCCGAGAAATTTGCAGAACGTTTCACAGAGGCCGCGTTTCAAAATGGAGTGATCCTATGGCCTAACGTCGGTCATGCCGATGGCACGAATGGAGATCTTGTTATGGTAGCTCCTCCTTTTTCGGTATCGGATCAGGAGATCGCAGACTTTATCAATCAGTTTAAGAAATCATTGGAGCAAGTAATATGACGCAGCAACAACAAAAAATCACTTACACGACCATTGGATCTTCTGAAGAATTCCACGAGCAGTTTGATCAGGCTGTGGAGGAAATCAAGAAAGGTTTCGGAAAGGTTTATCCAAACATGATCGGAGGCGTGGCCACCACGAATGAACGAACGGTTCCGGTGAAATCGCCGATTGACACTCGCCTGGAACTGGGGCACAGCCAGCAAGCGACGAAAGAAGACGCGGCCAGGGCGGTTGATCTTGCCCACGGAGCATTTGCTGCGTGGCGTGACCGCGGTTGGAGAGAACGCGTTGAAATCTTGAACAAGGCGGCAGATGAGATCCAGCGGCGTAAGTATGAATTGACTGCGTTGATGTCGTATGAAGCCGGAAAAAATCGTTTGGAATCGATGGGAGAAGTGGAAGAATCCGCTGATCTCATCCGTTATTACTGCCAGAACATGGTGGAAAACGAAGGATATTCGCGGCCTCTGGACCGGATCAGTCCAAACGAAAAGACTTTGAGTGTGCTCGTTCCTTACGGTGTGTGGGGAGTGATTGCGCCCTTTAATTTCCCGCTTGCCCTTTCAACGGGAATGGTCGCGGGAGCGCTTGTCACCGGCAACACGGTGGTTTTCAAACCGTCTCACGATACGCCGATTATTGGAGCCATGCTTTATGAGGTGCTGCGCGAAGGCGGCGTGCCAGCAGATGTCATCCACTTCGTGGCTGGATCGGGATCTGAAGTCGGGCAAACCATTGTTGAACATCCGCGCACTCAGGGTATCGCATTTACAGGCTCTTATGCGGTCGGGATGCATATTTACAAGAATTTTTCCAGCAAGTATCCGAAACCGGTTATTGTGGAAATGGGTGGAAAGAATCCTTGTGTGATCACACCATCGGCGGATCTGGATGCCGCAAGTGAAGGGGTCATGAGATCTGCTTTCGGATTCGGTGGACAAAAATGCAGCGCTTGTTCGAGGGCTTATTTGTTACCCGGAATCATGGACGAATTTATGCCAAAGCTGATGGAAAAAACAAAGGCAATCCAGATGGGGAATCCCTTGCGCCGGGAAGTATTCCTGGGTCCGGTGATCAATGAAAGCGCGCGCAACAATTACGAGAAATACATAGAAAAAATCAAACAGAATGTGGGGAAATACTGACCGGCGGCATCGTGCGGAAGGATGGCGAATTCGTAAATGGATACTATGTGGAGCCGACGATTGCGCTGATGAAAGATAGAAACAATGAACTGTTTTATGAGGAAATGTTTTTACCGATTCTGCTTGTAACAGAAGTGGATTCGCTGGACGAGGCGATTGAGCTTTCCAATCGTTCGATCTACGGATTGACCGCCGGGATTTTCAGCCGTGAAGAGAACGAAGTGAATCAGTTTTTGAACAACATTGAGGCGGGTGTCACTTACGTGAACCGCAGAGGCGGCGCGACGACCGGAGCATGGCCCGGAGTCAATTCCTTCGGTGGATGGAAGGCTTCCGGTTCAACAGGTCCGGCTGCGCTCGGTCCTCATTACTTGATCAAGTTTTTGCGTGAGCAAAGCAGAACCGTTGTCGAAGGATAAATCATGAAAAGCTATCCGAAGATGGTGGTTCCGCCGCCGGGTCCGAAAGCAAAAGAGGTGATCGATGTGGATGAACAATTCACGTCGACTTCCTACATCAAAGAATATCCTCTGGTCGTGAAACGCGGCGAAGGGACGATGCTGGAAGACGTGGATGGGAACCGGTTCCTTGATTTCATGGCAGGCATCGCGGTTGTCACCACCGGACATTCTCATCCGAAAGTCGTTCAGGCGATCAAAGACGCCTCGGAAAAATTTCTCCACATCTGTTCTACCGACTTTTATTACCCTTCTTTTTCCGCCCTTGCAAAAAAGATGGCGGAAATTGCTCCCGGAAATTCCCCGAAAAAAGTTTTTCTTGGCAATTCCGGGACAGAAGCAGTGGAAGCTGCAATCAAGTTAACGCGATATAGCACGAGGCGTTCCCGGTTAATCTCCTTTTTCGGCGCATTTCATGGCCGTTCAATGGGCGCTTTAAGTCTAACGGCAAGCAAAATGAAACAACGCCAGCATTTTTCACCGTTTCTTCCCGGAGTTACACACGTTCCTTTCGGCTATTGCTATCGCTGCCCTTACAACTTGACCTATCCATCCTGCAATCTTTACTGCGTGAATGTACTGGAAGAGGAATACTTCGAAAAAATGGTTCCGCCTGATGATGTGGCGGCTGTTTTTGTCGAACCGATCCAAGGAGAAGGCGGGTATATTCTTCCGCCACCCGATTACCACCAGCGGCTCAAACAGATTTGTGAGAAGTACGGCATTCTGTACGTTGCTGATGAAGTCCAAAGCGGAATGGGACGCACCGG
>JBKKAT010000039.1:0-2928 GCA_046714535.1 Acidobacteriota bacterium
GTTGTGGGCCATTGGCATCGGAGGACAGCGCTTAAAATGGACGGCGCTTTTTGCTCTTGCTGCCGGAACATTCCTGATGGGTGCCGCGATTTTTCCCTGGAATGCTTATTACACGGGTGATCCATTCGTTTATCCGATCAATCTTTATACGGATGAGTACTTCGGCAAAAATTCAAATGCATATGGCTTTGGCGCGGATCGCGGTATGGGATGGCCACTCGATCCCTTTCCCGGACACAGTCCCCGCGACGCGGTTCTGAACGCTGCTCTGAATACATTTTCGCTGAACATCGAATTGTTCGGCTGGAGCACCGGCTCTTTGTTGCTCGCCGCCGCATTCTTCTTCCGAAAATATGGACCGCAGGCCTCTGACCGGCATTATGGACCGCAGGCGTCCCGCCTGCATCTTCCAGACTATTTGATGCTCGCCGTCGTCGTTGCGTGTTTCATCGCCTACTTCTTTTACTATTACAGCGGTGGTCCCGATTTCGGCGCGCGCTACTGGTTCTTGATGATCGTACCTTTGGCGGTTTTGACGATTCGCGGCATGGATCAACTTCGCGGTGCCAATCTTGCTGTTCTTGTTCTCAGCATCTTTACGCTGATCAACTACATTCCCTGGAGAGCCGTGGACAAATATCATCATTACTGGAACATGAGACCGGACGTTCGGGAGCTTGCGAAAAAGCATTCGTTTGGAAAGAGTCTCGTTTTCATTCGTGGTGAATCACATCCGGACTACTCTTCCGCTGCTGTTTATAATCCGCTCGACCTGCACGCAGATGCTCCCATTTATGTCTGGGATAAGAACGACCAGGTCCGCGAAAAACTGCTGCAGCATTACGTTGGCCGCACGGAATGGATCATCGATGGCCCAACAATTACAAAAAATGGATATCAAATAGTGTTTGGCAAGGCGGACGAGACGTCCGCGGCCCATAATGCCGGCGGGACGCCGGCGCTCCATATTCATGAATCAAAATGAGCGCGTGATCATTCTTGGCGCTTCCGGTTTCATCGGACGCTGGGTAGCGAGGGCGGTTCCAGCAAGTGTGTCCATTTTTTCGGTTGTCCGGGATCTTGCTGCCTCAGGTTCACTCATCGGTACTGCGGTCGAGCTGGATCTGCACGATTCATCTGAGCTTCGAAAACTCTTCGCCGACATCCGGCCTTCGGTCGTTTTCAATCTTGCGGGTTACGGTGTCGATCCGCTGGAAAGTGATGAAAAACTCGGTGAAGAGCTGAATGCTGAACTCCCGCGCAGAATCTGCGATGCGCTTCGAAATCATCCGGAATCGCTTTTGATTCACGCAGGAACAGCGCTGGAATATGGCGCAGCAACAGGTGATCTTGCTGAGGAAACAAAAACGCAGCCAACCACATGGTACGGACAAACGAAACTTGCCGGGACCGAAACGATTCTGGAAGCTTCTGTGCGGTCGATCGTGGCTCGATTGTTCACCGTTTACGGTCCGGGAGAACATGCCGGCCGTTTGCTCCCTTCGCTGATAGAGACCTCACAGAAACAAAAAGAAATAGATCTGACGGCAGGGACACAAAAACGGGATTTCACGTATGTCGAAGATGTTGCCGAAGGGATGATTCGGCTGGCAGAGTTGCATCAAGAACGCAACACGCTGGTCAATCTGGCAACAGGCAAATTGCACTCTGTCAGGGAATTTGTAGAAACGGTTGCACGCGTTTTGCAAATTCCACAAAAGCATCTACATTTCGGTAAATTACCAACACGCGAATCAGAAATGCAGCACGACAATGTCAGTACAGAACGTTTGCGGAAGCTGATACAATGGACTCCCTCCACATCGATTGAAATTGGAATTCGAAGGACGATGAGTTTTCTGGAGTCGTTACCCAAATGAATCAACTCCCTGATATTTCGCTGGTAATGCCCTGCTACAACGAAGAGAAGGCGCTTCCGCTGAGCGTGCCGCCGCTCATCGAAGTGTTTGCCAGGGAAGGCGTTTCTTTGGAGCTCGTCCTTGTCGACAACGGTTCGCGAGATCAAACATCTGTAGTCATCGATGAATTTATTACGCAAGGTCGCCGCGTTGTGAAAGCGGTTGTCCCTGTTAATCAAGGTTTTGGTTACGGAATTCTGACCGGTTTCAAAAAGTGTACAGGGCGATTCATAGGTTACCTGTGCGCTGACGGTCAGGTAAGAGCGGAGGATGTGCTTCGCATCTATCGCGCTGCTGCCGCAGCCCCTTCACCCGCGATGGCAAAAGTCCGGCGACGGTTCAGACAGGATAGCTGGATACGAAAATTCATTTCCGTTTTCTATAACGGAACCATGCTCCTTCTCTTTCCCGGAATCTCAACGCTGGATGTAAATGGCAATCCAAAAATCGTCTCGGCGGAAGTATTAAAGTGGATCGCTCCCTCTTCCCACGATTGGTTTCTGGATGCTGAATTTATGTTGAAGGCACGCCACTTGAAACTGAATGTTATTGAAATCAATGTTCCCGGCCAACTACGTCAGGCCGGCAAATCGAACGTAAGAATCAAAACGGTCATCGAATTTATGAAAAACATTCTGCGTGCGAGATTCGGAAAAGATTGGACGAACTGGGCGGCCAATGTGTCTTCATTGATTCAATCCCCACCTGGCCTCCCCCTTGATAAGGGGGAGGAACCTGCCACCCAAACGCCTTCACTCCGCTAACTTCTGTGAGCCACCGCAAAAGAACAAACTGTCGCGGCTGCGACGGGACCCAACTCCATCTTGTATTACCGATGGGAGAAATGCCACTCGCAAACTCTTTCCTGAAAAGCCCTGAAGAATTCGCAACCGAACAATTTTATCCGCTCGACCTTTACTTATGTGAAAACTGTTCGCTGGTTCAATTGCTCGATGTGATCGATCCGGAAATTCTTTTTCGAAACTACATTTATGTCACAGGCACATCC
>JBKKAT010000040.1:0-22969 GCA_046714535.1 Acidobacteriota bacterium
GTGCAGGTGCGGAGTGATTTTCGCTCAACCGCTTTCTGGCAACCGGACATTGTTACGGATGCCGCCGGCACAGCAGTTGTCCGTTTCAAGTATCCCGATTCGTTGACCACATGGAAAGCAGTCGCCCGAGTAGCCAGCGCGGCCAATCAATTTGGAATGGCTGATGTTTCGACCCGAACAAGAAAACCGCTGATCGTTCGTTTGCAAACCCCGCGCTTTTTCGTTGCCGGAGACACTGTGACCATTTCGGCAATCCTCAACAACAATACAGACTCTTCGTTGGATGTTGCGTCCACACTGAACGCCGAAGGAATCCGGATATCGACTTCCAATGCGAATGCGACTGTTCCAGCAAACGCTGAAAAACGTTTGGATTGGGTTGTGCAGCTTGAAAATCCGGGAATGGCAAAACTCACCGTAATCGCGAAAGGCGGAAGTTATTCGGATGCGATGGAGAAGAGTTTCACGATTTATGAACATGGCATTGAAAAATTTCTCGCGCGTTCGGGAAAAGTTCGCGCGGATGAAGTAAAGATCGCGCTCGACTTGCCGGCAGCGCGCCGCTCTGATGAATTGATTGTTCAGGTAACGCCAAGCATGGCTGTAACCATGCTGGATGCGCTTCCGTACTTGATTGACTATCCGTACGGCTGCACCGAGCAGACCATGAGCCGCTTCCTTCCTTCTGTGATCACGGCCCGCACAATGAAAGATCTTGGCCTTCCTGCGGAGCAAGTGTTCGACATGGGTGGTATTGAAAAGACGCACGCTGAAAAAACTCATCCGGGTGGAAAAAAGAAACTCGGAAACTTGCCCGCCATGACCAAAGCGGGTCTCGATCGTCTTTATGACTTCCAGCATCAGGACGGTGGATGGGGATGGTGGAAAGAAGGGGAGAGCGATCCTTTCATGACCGCTTACGTCGTTTGGGGATTGAGACTCGCCCAACAAGCAGGAGTAGAAGTACGTTCCAACGTCCTGGACCGGGCTGTTGATTTTTTGCAGAAAGAGCTTGTGGAAACGGAAGAACACCACGATTTGCAAGCATGGATGCTCCATGCAGTAGCGATCGATGGGAGAAAAAATGATTTTGAAGAAAAAGCTTTCAACAATCTCTGGTCCAATCGCGATCGCTTGAACGCTTACACCAGAGCGCTGCTCGCGCTGAGCGCGCATGGAATGGGCCGAACCGAGGAAGCAAGGACGCTCGTGCGAAATCTGGAAAACGGTGTGAAAAAGGACTCGGCGCCCGATACTTCCGTTTTGATCGGCGGCACCCATGATGCGTCGGCGATTTCCACAGCTCACTGGGGTGAGGATGGCATCTACTGGCATTGGTCCGAAGGGGGCGTGGAAGCGACAGCTTTTGCCTTGCGCGCGATTCTCGCCATCGATCCTTCTAACAAATTAGTAGAGCCAGTGACCACTGGCTGGTGAAGAATCGACGCGGCGCGCAATGGAGCAGCACCAGAGACACCGCCATCGTGGTTCTCACCTTGAATGAATATCTACGGAAATCGGGCGAGCTGAAGACAGATCTTTCATTCGAGCTTGTTGTGAATGGCAGCAGCATCGCGAGCAAGAAAATCACTCCCCGGGATATCTTTCAGGCGCCTAGTGAATTCAAAATCGATGCAAAACTCATCCGCGATCGCAATGAAATTGTGATTCGAAGAACGGCAGGAAGCGGCCCACTTTATTTTTCTGCAAACGCTAAATTCTTCAGTCTGGAAGAGCCAATCGCGGCGGCGGGAAATGAAATTTTTGTTCGGCGTCAGTATTTCAAACTTGTTGGTAAACCAACTCTGCTGAAAGGTTATGTATACCATCGGGAGCCGCTGGAGGATGGCGGAGTTTTGAAAAGCGGTGAACGCGTGGAGGTGGTCGTTCGAATTGAAGCGAAGAACAATTACGAATACCTGGTATTTGAAGATTTGAAACCTGCCGGACTGGAAGCTGTGGCGATTCGAAGTGGTGAGTCGCTATTCGCTCAGGAGCTGAAAGCCGGTAAAGCAGGGGCGAATACAATTTCGCCCCTGCCTGATTCCAGCATTTACACAGGCGATACTCGATGGGTGTATCAGGAGCTGCGGGATCGCAAGGTGGCGATGTTCGTGGATAAACTGCGCGAAGGAATCTGGGAAATTCGCTACGATTTGAGGGCCGAGGTTCCCGGAAAATTTCACGCTCTGCCGTTGCTTGGCTACGCCATGTATGTTCCGGAAATTCGAGCGAATAGCAGTGAAGTAAGAATTACCGTGCTGGATGAATAGCAGGCGGGACGCCTGCGGTCCATAATGCAGGCGTGGACGCCTGCGGTCCATAGGCTGTCCTAAATGCTAAAATCACTGCGATGTTTCGAAAAGCAATCGGACTTTGTTTTTTGCTGACCATCCTGATCACCGGATGCCACAAGCAGGAACCTGTGGTCTCCATTCCCAAGCCTCACATTCTTCTGATCTTAATGGATACGCTGAGGGCCGATCACCTTGGCTGCTACGGCTATTCGCGTGAGACGTCTCCTAATATCGATGCAATGGCGCGCAGCGGAATGTTTTTCAAGAATGCTTACACCGTCTCTCCCTGGACAAACCCCACCATCGCGACGTTGTTTACCGGACAATTTCCACAGGCAATTTTTCCCCCTGCAATCCATAAAGAAGCCATCACTCAAGTTCTTCCAGAGGAGCTGAATACAACGGCTGAATTGCTGAAGGCCAATGGCTACAGGACAATCGCGCTGATGGATCATCCGGGCATTTCAGCGGAGCTGCAGTATGACCAGGGCTTCGATGTTTTCGTCAAACTATTCGAAAAAGGAAATTTCGGACGATGGGGCCGGACAGATGTGGACTTTGTGCTGAAAGAATTTAATCAACAAATCGAAGCTGCGCATGGGAAAAGAGTTTTCCTTTATTTGCATCTGGTCTATCCACACATGCCTTACAAGCCTGTTCCTCCTTACGACACGATGTTCGGCGCAGGATTCCAAAAGCTGGTAAAAAAAGAAAGACAGGGCATCATCAATATGTACGATGGTGAAATTCGCCAAACGGACGAACTCATCGGAAAAATCAATGAGCAGCTTCGCAAAAAAAACTTGAGCGATGAGACTTACGTATTGGTCACATCCGATCATGGAGAAGCTTTCTGGGAGCATCGTCGTTTTGGTCATGGAAATTCCTATTTCGATGAAGTTCTGCGAATAGCCATGATCATCGGCACGCCGGAAGGCAAAGCAAAGCCTATTCAGATTTCTGCACCGGTCAGCAACATCGACGTCTTCCCTACGATTCTGCAACTGGCTTCAGTGAACATTCCGCAAGGAACTCCCGGTAAGAGTTTGTTGCGTTTCATGAGCCCTGCAAAGTCGACTGAGCTGGAGTTCCTTTTTAGCGAGAGCACAAGTTCAAAGGATATTTATGCGGCTTCTTGTTTGACTGGAAACAGAAAATACATTTACGAACCAAACATGCGCGACGTTCAACATCATCTTTATCATCTATCCGAAGACCCCGCAGAAATGCGCAATCGCGCGATTGACGAAGCTGCCTACTCAGATCTGCACCAGCGCCTTTTGGAGCATCAACAAGAGAATGAGAAACGCCGGTCCGGCCTTCGTTTGAAGAGGGCCGAACCGGATGAAGAAACAAAAGAACGGCTCCGGGCACTCGGTTACGTCGACGATAATTAGTTGACTTTGTCAACTAACTTTTTGGAAACGCCTGAGCCTAAGAAGCGCGGGCTAAAGCCAAGGCTAAAGCCCGCGACCCTCGATGCCGGCTTAAAGCCGGCGGTCCTCTCAGTAATTGAGTCAACCACACGATATTGCAACATCCTGGGACGGTACGAGGCTATACCTGGAATTACTGTTGAAATGTGGAGGGAAAATTTGCGAAACCTACTATTTGCATCCTTAATTTTCCTGGCGGCCTGTTCGGTCTTCCGCAGTCCCTCGGAAAACAGGGCCATTAACCAAGCAAAAACAGTGGACGCTATCAGAGATCTGGGTACGTCTATTGAAGCATATAAACTCGTTCAAGGCACATATCCCCTCGGACGAACGGGTCATCTGGAAGAAATTGAAGTTCTGCTCGTGCCGAAATATGTCAGCATAATGCCTAGAGATGACGGCTGGGGAAATGAAATTGAATATTACTGTCTCAACCCGGAAGGTCCTTACTACATCATCAGTCTGGGATCAGATAAAGAGCGTGATGTCGGCCTCTATAAAACAGACCGCTCCCCTTCGGGACTGGGATTCAACGTTATCGCAGATCTGAAGGAGGACATCATTTTTTCAAATGGAAAATTTGTGCGATACCCCCAGGGAGCAGGGGTTGCCGCACCTTAAATCACAGAGGGTTTTACAATGCGAAAGTTTTGCTTACCGTTTTTGCTTATTGCTTTAGTCATTTCACTGCCGGTTCTTTCAGCGCAGGATAAGCCTTATGCGTTTGTGGCAATCGGCGATACGGGTTGTGGTTGTTCCGGGCAAGCGAAAGTGTCCCGAAGTCTCATTCAATGGCATCGCGCGAATCCATTTTCTGTTGTCGTAATGCTTGGAGACAATATTTATGGGAGCTCATTTGGAACACGCGGAGGCAACAAAGCTCTATTTACAGAGCGGTTTGATGAACACTATTTTCCGTTAATGAATGCAGGCGTGAAATTTTATGCCACGCTTGGCAATCATGATTACGAGACCAGACGCGGCGCGGATGAAGTGGCCGACAAGAAGCGTTTTAACATTTTGGGTAGACAGGGTTACTACTCTTTTTATTCCGATGCGAAGGTCGATGGAAAGCCCCTCGTTCAGTTCATTTCTCTCAACAGCGTAGAGCTCATCGATAAGGATGCAGCGGACGGAACGCAGATAGCGTGGCTGAGTAAGACACTTACCGAAAGTGGAGCTATTTGGAAAGTTGTGTACTTTCATCATCCTTTATACGCCCCTTCCGGAGAAGGGCATGAGCCGGAAGTGGAGCTGCGGCGTGATCTGGAAGACGTATTTGTTGCAGCCGGAGTCCAACTGGTTTTAACCGGACACAATCACTACTATGCGCGTATGAAAACACAGCGAGGAATCACGCACTTTATTTCCGGTGGTGGCGGACGAACCTTGAAAGAACCCATTGTAAATCAGTATACCGTCCGGGCCGCGGATATCTATCATTTCATTCATTTTGAAGTTTATCCGGACAGGATGGATTTCAAAGTGGTTCCCGCTCAAAGCAGTTTCAAAGACACCGGGTCGATTCCTGTAACACCACCGGGCGGAAATCCCGCGCCAGTAGCTGCCCAGTGAACCAGGAACATGAGCCCTACGCGGGGCGTTCCATCGCGGATTCTACGATTCGTTGGATCAGTTCCGGATAGGGCAGGCCATGTTTTTTCGCAGCCATCGCGAACTCGGCTTCCGGCTCCAGGTAAGGATTCGGATTGACTTCGATCAGGTAAAATTCCCATCCATCGATTCCAGAGGCGCTTTTTCCGTTTGGATTTTTGTTTTGCCTCAAGCGCAGATCCACTCTTCCATAATCGCGAAGTTTTAAGCTTTTGAAGGCTGTGACAGCGGCTTCCTGCAATTTCAGGGTTACATTTTCCGGAATGTCGACCGGGAAGATTTCCGGTGCGTCTTTGTAAGCAGAGTCTTCATCCCATTTTGCTTCACTCGAAGCAATTTTGGGCGTCCCGGGCGGCATTTTCGAAAAATCCCATTCTAACAAAGGCAAAGCTTCCGTCCCGAGAATTCCGATATAGATTTCGCGGCCTTCGATGAACTCTTCGATCAATGCGGGTGTTTTAAATTCCGTTTGGATGTAGGAAATTCTTTCCATCAACTCCTTGACATTACGAACCACGGCCTTGCTATCGATACCTATGGACGCGTCTTCGGTCTGGGGCTTAACAAACAGCGGGAACCTCAAATCGTCTGCCCACTCGACCTCGCCCGCATCGATCGTAGAAAATTTTGGAAAAGGCAACCCATGAAACTGAAAAATCTTTTTACTGAGCGCTTTGTCTTGAGCCAGCTGGAGGCCGATGGAAGCTGCGCCGGTGAAGCGTTTTCCCATGATTTCTAAAAGCGAGGCGACGTTTTGTTCGTGCTGGCTGACGCCTCCCAGAGACTCACAAAGATTAAAGATCAAATCAGCATCGTCATTGGCGATTCTTCCGGTTAGCTCGCGCAGGTTTGGCCTGGCCACCAGTCTTTTCACCTGATGTCCCAGAGATGTCAGGGTTTTTTCAACATGTTCGGCTACAAGCGTAACTTTTTCGCCTCCGGCCTCGGCTTCCGCCTTGTCGGTCTCTTCCGTTACATCGTACAGAATTGTTATTCTCAGGTTTTTTACGTTCATTCTCTTCTGAGTATGACTTGAGTTTCGGATATGATCAAATGTTTTGCGGAGGTTGAGCCGATGATCAAGACCCTGTGCGTCAGAATCACGCTTATTTTTCTCACGATTCTTTTACCGGTGCAAGAAATTTTTTCAGACCCACAACCGGTGATCGCGATTCGATGCGGGCAACTTTTGGATCCTGTGAAAGGAACCTTCACTCGCGATGCGGTGGTGTGGATTCAAGGAGACAGAATTACAAAAGTGAGTCAAGATCTTCCGGAAGGGGCGCGTGTGATTGAGTTATCCCGTTTCACAGTGCTGCCTGGTTTGATTGATTCGCATACTCATATTTTGCTTCAGCCGGAAGATGAAGGGGCAATTCCTCCCATTGTCACGAAATCCCAATCTTTTAGAACGGTCCAGGGTGTGGCCGCTGTGCAAAAGGAATTGCTTGCCGGCTTTACGACCATGCGTGATCTGGACAGTGAAGGGGCCGGTTTCGCCGATGTCGCAATTCGAGATGCGATTGAAAAGAAGATCATTCCAGGTCCGAGGTTGTTTGTATCCACGCTGGCGCTCAGCATTACCGCGGGACACATGAATATACATGGTCTGAATCCTGACATCAGTTTGCCGGAGCCCTCCGCTCTGGTGGATTCGCCGGAAGCGATGGTTGCGGAAGTGCGCAGACAGGTGAAGCATGGGGCGGACTGGATCAAGTTGTATGCGACGGGAACATTGCGGCACATAGATCCGGCCACATTGGAATCAGTCAGTCAGGTTTCTTTGAATGAAGTTCGCCTCGTCGTTCAGGAAGCAGCCCGCTGGAGAAAGGATGTTGCGGCGCACGCCTATGGTGGTGAAGGAGCCAAGAATTCTGTTTTGGGGGGAGTGCGTTCGCTGGAACATGGAATTCTTCTGGATGACGAAACATTGAACTTGATGGTCAAACGGGGAACCTTCTGGTGTCCGACCCTTTCTGTTTATATTCCGGCAACAAAGGAAGAGGACACGGAATTTCGCCGGAAGATCATTGCGAACCACAAGCAAGTGTTTCAAAAGGCGATGCAGAAAGGAATCAAAATCGCGTTTGGTACCGATGTGGGAGCCTACGAACATGGCACATCGATCCGTGAATTTGAACGGATGGTTGATTATGGAATGAAACCGGTGGATGCGATCCGATCGGCCACATTAACAGGTGCGGAACTGCTTCGAATGGAAAAGCAGTTGGGAACCATCGAATCCGGAAAATTTGCCGACCTCATTGCGGTGGAGGGAAATCCGCTGCAGGATATTCGCGCCCTGAGAAAAGTGGTGTTTGTCATGAAAGCAGGCGAAGTTTATAAAACACCTTGAGTTAAAGTAGGATCAGACATGGCAAGAAAATATTTGTTTTTGATCGTCTTCAGTCTTTTTCCAGTTTTTGTTTTTGCCGAGCTTGTACCGGCTGCGGGATGGTATTTGCGGTTTGATACGGGCATCTCGCATGCGCGCGCGGAGGATCTTGGGACATCTCCTGTAATTGGTGGAGGACTCGGATATGCTTATCTCCCCGGTTTGCGGGGCGATCTCACGCTAACGTATCGCTCCGGATTTGATGAAGATTTTCAGGCACTGACGACGCTTCTTTCGCTTTATGTGGATCTTTATTCAACCCGGCGTGTTTCGCCTTACGCGGGATTTGGAGCCGGTTTTTCACGCAACGAACTGGACAGTCGAATCACGACCGGGTTTGCCTGGCAAATTTGCGCAGGAGCAAACATTCAACTTGGAAATCGCTGGCTCCTGGAAATCGGATACCATCTGTTGAAAAGTGAGGACTTGCATTCACATGAACTGCTGGCGAGCATTCAGTACACTTTTTAACGCAAAGACGCAAAGACGCCAGGGCGCAAAAGCTACTGCGTCGCGCCGGATCTTACCAGCAGACGGATGATGTCTTCCTTTTTGTTTTTCACCGCGAACATAAGCGCAGTCATGCCATCATTTCTTTTTCCGTTTAGTTCTGCGCCGGCTTTGATGAGCGCCTCAACGATGTCTGTATAACCATTTGCAGAAGCGGCCATGAGCGCAGTAAGACCGTTTACCGTTTTCGCATTCACATCTGCTCCCGCTACGATGAGCATTTGTGCAATTTGTAAATGACCTTTCAACGCTGCCCAGGTCAATGCGGTATCTCCGCCATCGGGAGTTTTTGCATTCACATTAGCGCCCTGTATGAGCAGTTCACGAACGCGTTCCACATTTCCGTCTCTCGATGCCTGAAGCAAATCATCCGTTGTCCTGTCTATTCGCACCGGTTCCTTTTTGGGAGCCGGCTCACTTTTCGGCTCTTCCACTTTTTCGGCTTTCTCTTTCCTGGGACGGCGAATCTCCTTGGGTTGCTCCGGAGGATTTTTCGAAGCTTGTTTGTTCAATACCGTCAGTGCTTCCTGTTGTCCCGATTCCTCTGCCAGCATAGCCGCATCTTTTCCATCGTAATCGGTTGCATGAACTCTCGCGCCGGCTGAAATCAACGAACTCACTATCTCGGTGGATCCACCGATTGCCGCGTGCATCAAAGCGGTTCGACCCTTTTCATCGATCGCATTCACCTCAGGTTTTGCGCGCAGAATCGCCTTCGTTGCTGTTTTGTGATTGCCAGCCGCTCCCCGCATGAGAGCGGACATCCCTTCCTTATCACGGATGTTCACATCGGCCCGGTGTTCCACGAGCAAATTGACGATTTCCGAATGCCCTTCACCTGCCGCCCAGTTGAGGGCTGTTCGACCGTTCTCATCCACCGTATTCAGATTTCCACCTGATTCGATCAGCATTAAAACTTTTTGGATTTCTCCGCTCTTTGCTGCCTCAATCAAGGGAGTTGCAGCGAACGATAAGGAAGTGATGCACAAAAGCAGAAAGCTAAGAAAAAGACGAGCTAACATTTTTTTCAACCTCACTTTAAGAGTGCCAGACTATTGAATAATGAGCAATGAGCCTCCCGGAAGAACACTCATTACTCATCATTCATTGCTCATTACTTTTCTTATAGCATCGGTTGGGAAGTTGAATCTTGCAACTTCAATACGTAAATTTCCAGTCCAGATGAGTCTAATAGAGTGCCGGGTCATGAGTGTCGAGGCTGAGTACTCAGCAAACAGCACTTTGCACTCAGCACTGAAAATGGAGGTTCTCATGAATACATCGAGAATGATACTGCTGAGCACAGCGATTCTGTTTTTCGCATCGATTGCCAGCGCAGATATTTCACCGGGAGCGAGAGTTGGCGCCTTTTTCGAGGCCGAAAGCGCATTTGTGGGGGGAGAAATTGTCACGAACCTCACAGGAGACTGGAGCTTTGTCCCGAATGTGGAGTACGTTTTCGTCGATAATGCATCTCAGTTCAATTTCAACTTCGACTTTCAATACAACATTCGAACCGATTACAGACTGGAAATGTGGGCTGGCGCAGGGCCGGCGATCATTCACTTCAATCCGGAGAACGAGAGCAGAGATAGCGAAACCGACTTAGGTGCGAATCTATTTTTTGGTGTCGGTTTCCCTCTGAACGATGCCCGTTTTCTGCCGTACGTTCAGCCGAAACTAATTCTTGCCGATAATATTGAATTCGTCCTGGCTTTCGGACTCCGGTTCTAGGCTTGCCAGTTTGGCCAGAACTTTGCCTGTCGCTTTAATTGGGATTTGCACGTACACTTTTTCGTCTTGCGATTTCACATCCACGATGATGTTTGCGCCTTTCTTGGAGACCGAGATTTTTTCGCGAGGAGTGATGACTTCAACAAACGCGCCATCCGGACAAAGCATCAGTTCATTGGCAGCCGCCTGAACCAGGTCTGAATGTGTGCTCAGTTCATTCGGCAATTTCACATGACCTGCAACAGGAACAAAGTTCAGGGCGGTGTTTACCAGCAGCATGGGGACGGGTAAGAAAATACGCCCGTCCTCGTTTTGAACGTCCACGATCAGGACGCCGGTTTTTTGAATGACGATACCGGCTGCCGCAACAAAGCTGAATCCGATCGCCAGAACCAAAATGCCAAGTTTCATTAACATGATTGCTTACTTCGCTTGATTTTTATCATCGATCCAAACACGAACAGAACTGTGTTTGTCTTTTACTGTGATGATATCTTTGACCCCGCTGTCACGCAGAGCTTTGACAGCTGCGGTCAGGTTCAATTCATTGCCTTTGCCGGATAGCATCGCGTCCACGACCTTCAACGGAATTCGGATATCGACTTTGCTGTCTTTGGATCTGTCTTCCGGCTGTACAAGCAGGAAATTTCCCTCAATGAAAATACGCACATTGCCGTTGCGGCCTTCTACAGAGACAAATTCCATGTCTCCTTCTTCGCGAATATCATTCCAAACCTTTCTCAAGTCCTGGACCTTCAGATCGCTATCGTTGAAATTAATGTGGCCGTCCCGCAATTTTTTCTCCTGGATGATGGGTAGCATTGTTTCAATCACGGAAATGGGAAGATTGATTTTGACTGTTTCCTCTTTGGCGCTATCTTCGACATGAACGTGCACCCACATCTTGGATGCAGCTGAAGAAATACCGGCGCACAGAAGTACGAGTGTGAAGGAAAGTAAAAGGTTTTTCATTTTCATTTGGTAACCCCCAAACTTGGATTTCGTATGTAAAGACGGAGATCGACGGAGGAAAGTTCTTGTTGACTACTGAGTTCGTAAAATGCCGAGCGGTTTGCGATTCAAAACATCGAGGCTGGAGATCGCTCCAACGAAGGTGACCAGCGCGCTCGTTACCAGCACGCCAAGGAGATAAAGGAGAGGGGTTAATTCCCAATCGATCTCGAAAACATATTTACTAATCACATAGGAGAGACCGATGGCTGCCACAGATCCGATGAGTCCGGAAACGAAACCAAGAAGGGCATATTCCAGCATCAGGATGGAAAGAACAAATTTTCTGGTTGCGCCCAGTGTCTTTAAGATAGCTGCTTCGTAAAGCCTCTGAAACTTGGTCATGGCAATGGAGCCGATCAGGATCAAAACGCCGCTCAGAAAAACA
Source organism: Acidobacteriota bacterium (assembly GCA_046714535.1). GTDB lineage: Bacteria > Acidobacteriota > HRBIN11 > JAKEFK01 > JAKEFK01 > JAKEFK01. The sequence continues at coordinate 11,386 of JBKKAT010000040.1, forward strand.
AAGCCACCAATAAAGGAAATGCCGAGAGTGATGGTGTTCAGGATTTTCTGCACTCCTCTGACAATGTCCACCACATCGATTGCCGTGACGTTCGGATAGGCATCGATCAGCTTACTCTGGAACTGCGATCGCGCCGGCTCTGTGAGCGGCGCATCAAGGGCAGCAACGTAAACATTGGGGGCGGCTTCCAGAACACCGGGACGAAACAGCACGTAAAACCCGGTCCGGGCGTTCTTCCAATCGACATGGCGGATGCTTGTAACTTTTGCATTGATTTTTCTGCCCAGAATATCGAAGGTGATGTTCCCTCCAACATCCAGCCCCATCATTCCTTTCAAGCTTTCCTCGATCGAAACTTCAGGCTTTGAAGAAGCAGTGTTTTCCCAGAACTTGCCGGACAAAACGCTCTCCGTTTCATCCAGTTTGCCGCGATAGGTTATGGTGTATTCAAAGCCGAGCCTTCCCCGGTCCTTCTTGTATTGCTCACTTTCCGGATCGATGGTTTTTCCGTTAATCGCAGAGATGCGCGCGCGTACCGTGGGTATCAGAAGTGGTTTCTGATTTGTTGCTTCCTTGATGATTTTTTCCACGCCTTCTTTCTGATCGGACTGAATATCGATCAAGTACATATTGGGGAGATTTGTGCGTCTTTGAAAATCCATCTCACGAAGCAAATTGGATTGCATGGCTTGCGTGGCGATAATAAAAAAGCTGCCCAGTCCCACGGCCATTACGATCACATGCGTTTGATTTCCGGGACGATAGAGACTACTGATTGCGTGTCGCGTTTGAAAGGAAGCAATCCGTTTGATCCGGCGCACCACACGCATCATGAGGTGTGCTGTGAAATGCAGTGTCAAAGCAGTTACAACAAGACCGCCCAGGAAAAAGAATCCAACGCGCAGCGAACCGGCTTGCCAGGCGGAGAGAAAGAGCAGCCCTGCCAGGACGACAGTTCCGACCAACCAGCGAAGATAATCGCGCTTTTGCTTGCTTCGTTGTCCGGGCAGCACTACTTCTGTTTCTTCGCGCAAAAGGACGTTCGGCTTGATGTGACGGATTCGCAAAAGCGGGAGCGCAGAAAATAGCATTGTGACAAGCAAACCGAAGCCCATTCCCTGGATTACAGCAGGCCACTGCAGCGCATAGCTCATGTTCGGTGGCAGAACCGATTCGTAATGAACACCTAAAAAATACAAGGTGATTTTTGCCAGTCCAATTCCTACCAGACTTCCGGTCAGGCCCAGTACGGAAATCTGCAAGAGATAAATAGAAAGGATTTTGCCGCCCGTTCCGCCAAGACACTTCAAAACCGCTATACTCTTTCGCTTCTCTTCGATAAATACCCGCGTGACGCTCGATACTCCGATCCCGCCAAGGATGAGGATGATAAATCCGGTTAACGACAGAAAATTTTCGGCTCTCGTGAATTGATCGTTCAAGCGTTCTTCGGATTCCCGGTAAGTACGCACACTGACAAAACTCGCTTTGAGCTCAGAGCGAAGTTGTTTGGAAACCTTCTCGACATTTTCTTCCTTGACGCGCAACAGAATTCTTCTGCGGGACCGGCTTCCGAATCCGGTTAACTGGGCCTTTTCCAGAGCGCTTTTTGAAACCAAAACTTTTGGACCGAAACGGAAACCTCCGGATGCGCCCGGCTCCCGTTCCAATATTCCCCGGATTGCAAAAACCTGAGTGCCAATCTTTACTTTGTCACCGGTTTTCAGATGAAGCCGTTCCAGGACGCTGTTGGCAACGAGTACACCATGATTCGCCAGCAGTTCATGTTGAAAAGTCTGGCCATGCGCTAATGAGTACTGGCCATAAAAAGGATAAGGAGGTTCGATTCCCTCCAATTCGACAAGCAGCGCCCGTTGATTGGATTCTTCAGCAGGTCGAAGCATTGTTGAAGATTCAACCGATTCTGCGCGGGCCGTTACGAAGGGTTTTGCAATCCGATCAATAGTAGCCAGGTTGGCGGGAGTCCACGCGCGATTGGCGCTGATTCGGATGTCCGCTCCCAGAATGGCGCGGGCATCGGAGGTCATCACATGATTGAAATTCCGGATGATCGAACGGAGTGCAACGATTGCTCCAACGCCGATGGCTATGCAAAGGAAAAAGAATAAAAGGCGCCGCCAGGCAGAGCGCAGATCGCGCCGCACCATCTTTAAAATGAATTGCATACGATGTCTTCTACAATCCGGCCATCGCGCAGATGAATTTGCCGGTCGGCTTGCTCAGCTAATTCTTTTTCATGCGTAACCAGAACCAGAGTTGTTCCGCGATTGCGGTTCATTTTTACCAGAAGATCGAAAATAATTTTGCCGTTTTGTGTGTCGAGATTTCCGGTTGGTTCATCCGCAAGCAGAATCGAAGGATTGTTTGCAAAAGCGCGAGCTATCGCCACGCGTTGCTGCTCTCCTCCGGAAAGCTGCGAAGGATAATGATGAGCACGCGGCTTCAAACCAACATCTTCCAGGAGCTGCCACGTGCGTTCTTCCGCTTGAGCAAGTCCTGCAATCTCCATGGGCACGATCACGTTTTCAAATGCAGTCAGAGAGGGAACAAGATGAAAGGATTGAAATACGATTCCCACTTTTTGACTGCGCAGGGTGGCAAGCGCATCTTCATTCATTTTTGTAATGTCATGACCATCAATTTCGATTTTTCCTGAAGACGGGTAATCGAGTCCTGCGATCAAACCTAAAAGCGTTGATTTCCCGCTACCGGAAGGTCCGAGAACTGCAATAAATTGCGCGTCCGGGATCGTCAAATCCAGCGGGTGCAGGATCGTAAGCAATTCGCTTCCGGAAGGTACGATTCTGGAAACTTCGTATAATTGGATCATGCGCACATTACTCGTTGTTTTGATGATGCTCTCATTTTTTGCATGCGATCAGACTCGTGAAAAATATCCGCCGGCTATTTCGTCTAAACCGGCGAAAGAAGAAAAGTTACCCAAGATCGTTGCGTTTGGCAACAGCCTGACGGCAGGGATGGGACTTCCCTTGAATCAAAGCTATCCCGCCATGCTGCAAGAATTGCTTCGCAAGGACGGATATAAATACGAGGTCATCAACGCCGGAGTTTCAGGCGACACGACTTCCGGGGGGGTCAGACGACTCGACTGGTCTCTGGAAGGGGATGTTCGATACTTGATTCTGGAACTCGGTGGCAATGATATTTTGCGTGGGCAACCGGTTGAATTGATCAAAAAGAATCTTGCTCAAATGATTGAAGCAGCCCGTTCGCGCGGCATCACGGTTTTACTCGCAGGAATGGAAGCCCCAACAAATGCCGGCCCTGAGTACCGCAAGGAAGTGCACCAGGCGTATGTGGATTTGGAAAAACAACACGATGTGATTTTTATTCCATTTGTTTTGAAAGATCTTGTAGGCAGTGAAAAACTGATCCAGGAAGATGGTACGCATCCTACCGCTGAAGGGACACGCCTGATCGCCAAAATGGTATATGAACGTTTGAAGCCTTTACTAAGCAGCTCTTAAACACAGAGACACAGAGGCACGGAGAGAATAAAAAAGAATTATTCTAAATATCTCTGTGACTCTGTGTTAATTTTTAAGCCAGTAATTTTCGTGCTTCGATGCGAACCGCAGGAAGCGCACGGTAAAACCAGTAAGAAGCAGCAAGACAAACAATTCCTGAAACAAAAACGGTAGTCTGTGGACCTGCGATTTCCGCAAAGTATCCCGCGATCAAACTGCCAATGGGCGCCGTTCCAATCAGCATCGTGGTAAAAAAGCTCATCACGCGCCCGCGGAAGGAATCGGAAATCATCCACTGGATGGCGGTATTGGTCGAAGCAACCATCATCATCATGAAAAAGCCGCCTATGGAAAGAACAACGAACGCCAACCAGAAACTCGTCAAAAAACTGAAGAGCATCAGGGACACAGAAAAGCCAAAAGCTCCTACGGTGATCAGTGTGCTGATCCCGGTGATTCCTTTTCTTCCGGCAAGCAATAAGGCTCCGGAAAGTGCCCCAAGACCCAGCGCGGTCATGAGCCATCCAAGTCCGGTGGCGCCGCGTAAAAATATTTGATCCGCAAAAACCGGAAGTAATACAGCAAAGGGAAAACCAGCCACACCGAAACACCCCATGAGAATCAACATTACCCGCACCGGCAATGTCTGTTTTACGTACCGGAATCCTTCCATCAAATCAAGAGTCAGGCTTTGTTTGCTTGTAATTTCCGAATGAGGCACGCGCATCAACAATAACGAAACCAGAACGGCGACATAAGAGATGGCATTCAACAAAAAGCACAAGCTCTCTCCCCATTTGGCAACGATGAAGCCGGCAATGGCTGGTCCAATCATTCTTGCGGCGTTAAACAGCGAAGAATTCAAAGCAATGGCGTTCATCAAATCCTCTCTGTTCACCATTTGAATCAAGAAGGACTGACGTGCCGGCAAATCGAATGCTCCGATCACGCCGATCACGATTCCCAGAATCATGATTTGAGGAACCGTAATTTCGCCCGTATAAGTCAGGACCGTAAGCAGGATTGCCTGCAACAGCGCCAGTGTTTGCGTGATGATGACGACACGATGGCGATTGCTGCGATCCACCAGTCCACCCGCTGGTAACGCGAGCAGCAAGATCGGAATCTGCTGCGAAAAAGCAACCGCTCCCAGATAAGCAGTGGAATGGGTAAGCCGGTAAACGAGCCAGCTCAGCCCGACATTCTGCATCCAAAAACCGAGTAATGAGATGAATTGTCCGGGAACAAAAAGCCGGAAATTGCGGTGCTTCAGCGCTGAAATGGAATTACGAAGCTGCCAAACCATAATCGTCTTCGAGTTACGCGTCCTTGCGTCTTCGCGTCTTGACGCAGGGACTTGAAGACGCGCGACGTGCTGACGCTTTACTCCGTGGTGAAAAAATATACAGTTGTTTGACGAACGTCAATTTGACTCGAGCATTTTTCGTTTCTATAATTCATTGCAATGAAGCGTTTTCGCTGGTCTTACCTGGTTCTTGCGCTGTTTTATGCAGCGATGCTGGTCGGCGTGCAGTTCCATACGCATTCCGTGGAGCAGGATCAACTGACTGCGCATTGCAAGTCCTGTCAAGTTTCACAGAACGTCTACGACGAAGTGAAATCCGGAGACCTGCAGGTCGCACAGCCGGTTCTGCATTACCAGCAACAGGAAAACCGGGCGCAAACAACTCGCGAACTTCAGGAAATTCATTCGAGCCGCGCGCCTCCTCTCTCCTAACTTTCTCTCCCAACGGCCCCATAGATTCAAAATAGATTCACGTTTTATTTTCCAATTTCATACGGAGGGAACGATGAGGCAATCATTCTTTGCCATTTTTATCATTTTGCTCGCATGGATCAATCCGGTTTTTGCTCAGGACAATGCAGTGCAGGAGTTAAGGAATCAAATTGAAACTTTAAAACAGGATTACGAGAAACGCATTCTGGAACTGGAACAAAGAGTTCAGCAAATGGAAACACAGATGTTGCAGGCGCCGGAAGTTGAAGTTGCGCCACAGGTGGTTGAGACACCGCAGCAAACGGCTCCGGGGATTTTGAATCCCGCGATTTCTGTCATTGGCAATTTTGTGGGCCGAGCCGATGATCAGGAAGTGTTCAACGAAGAAGGAGATCGAATCGATGACAAGTTGAATGTACGGGAAACGGAAATCGATTTTCGTGTCCCGGTCGATCCCTACGCTGACGGAGTATTGATCGTCGCTTTTGAATCGGAGTTTCCGGGTGAATTTGAAGCGGGTGTGGAAGAAGGATTTGTGAATATCAAAAAGTTCCCTTTTTGGGACCGGAATCCTCTCGGTTTAAGGCTGAAAGTCGGAAGATTTCGTCCCGCATTTGGAAAGACAAACATACTCCATACTCACGATCTTCCCACCACATTTCGTCCGATGCCGGTTGAAGAATTTCTGGGTGAAGAGGGTTTTGTCCAGAATGGTTTATCGGGCACGTTTTTTATTCCCACACCGTGGGATCCTGCCGCCAGTCTCGATGCAACGGTTGAAATCATGGATGGAGGAAACATTGCTGTCTCTCCTCAGACAGAATCCCGCCTTTCCTATCTCGGTCATTTGCGCTATTTCCGCACGTTTGAAGGCGGTCACGACATGGAACTGGGCTGGTCCAGCTACTTTCATCCCTCAGGAAATGGAGTGGGAGCTGCAACCGCACACGGTGCAGATTTTCTGTATCGTTGGAAACCATTTCGGCAAGGCCAATGGCGCTCCTACTTGTTCGGCGCCGAGCTGATGTTTGCGCCAAATGTAACGGCAGGAGAGGAAGAAGAGATTGTTGTAGATGCAACCCCTCTCGGTTTTACGGCTTTTACGCAATGGCAGTTGGACCGCAGAACCTACGCCGGGGTTCGCTACGATCAGACCGATGTGCTGCTCAGTCCGGATCTCCAGCGCCGGAGTCTCACGCCTTATGTTTCCTATTATTTCAGTGAATTTCTCCGTTTCCGGGTGAATTTTGAGCACCGGTGGAGCGATTTGCAGGAAGAAGATGGCCGGAACAGTCTCGTTCTTGAATTGAACTGGGTGTTCGGCTCCCATCCACCGGAACCCTACTGGGTCAATAAGTGAGGTGATTTATGAAATCCACAAAAACGATTCTATTTAGTTTATTCATTCTAATACTTTCGAATCTGTCGCACGCCCAAGGAAAAAAACTACACGTTGTTTGTACTCTGCCAACATTAAAGGCCATCACCCAGGAAGTTGGCGGAGATCATGTGGAGGTGATTTCGCTTGCCCGCGGAGATCAGGACCCGCACTTTGTGAGCCCGACACCTGTTCTGATGAAGAAGACCCGGGAAGCAGATCTTTTCATTGAAAACGGAATCTCACTCGAATTGTGGGCCGACGAAGTTGCAAATGGATCCGGGAACACGCGAATTTTTCGCGGAAATCCCGGGCGGGTTGTGGCATCCAAAGGGATCGCTACGCTCGAGGTCCCCTCGGTTTTAACCCGGGAGATGGGAGACATTCACCCTCAGGGCAATCCGCACGTTTGGCTCGATCCATTGCTTGCGAAGGTTCAAGCCACGAATATAGCTGAGGCTTTGAAATCGGCAGATCCTTCCGGGGCATCCTATTATGAATCCAGAAAAAAGGATTTTCACAACAAGATCGATAATGCGCTGTTTGGTCCGGAGTTGTTAAAGCTTGTCGGGATACAAAAACTCACCAGGCTGGCAGCGAGCGGACAGCTTCATCAATTTCTGCAAAGTAATAAATTCGCCGGGGAAACACTCAGTGCAAAAACCGGCGGATGGTTGAAAACTGCAGAAAAGATGCGAGGCGTTAAAGCCTATGAGTTTCACAAAGTGTGGGTATATTTTGCGCGCGTGTTTGGATTGCATCTCGTTGGTACGATTGAAGAACGTCCTGGAATTCCGCCGGGACCCCAGCATGTTAGAGATCTGATAGCAAAGATTCAAAGCGAAAAAATTCCGCTAATATTGGTGGATAACTTTTATGATCCCGCGTTGCCGCGGAACATTGCTACTAAGACAGGTGCAAAAGTCGTTCTGCTGCCGAATCAAGTGGAAGGAGATCCCGGTGTCACAACCTATTTCCAGTTGATTGACCATGTCATTCAAAAGATCACTTCGACTTTGTAAATGTTAAATTTGCTCGAGCTCAAATGGATGTTGTGGCCGTTTCTGGCGTGTCTCGTGCTTTCGATCAATCACGTATATCTGGGCATTCACGTGATCTCGCGAAAAGTTATTTTCGTGGATCTTGCATTGGCCCAGATTGCGGCGCTCGGCGCGACATATGCAACCACGCTGGGTTACGAGCCGTTCGGTGATTCCCTGAAAGTTTCGCTCTTTTCGCTGGCCTTTACGTTTGTGGGCGCGGGCGCATTTGCGATCGCGCGGATGCGAAAAGAAAAAGTTCCGCAAGAGGCTTTTATCGGGATCATCTATGCGGCCGCAACAGCTGCATCCATTCTCATTCTCTCCAAATCGGCAACCGGTGGAGAGGAACTAAAGCACATGCTGATCGGTGAACTTTTGCTCGTGCAACCGAAGTCTGTTTTAAACATGGCGCTTTTGTATGCCTCGATCGGAGTGTTTCATATCATTTTTCGAAAGAAATTTTTGGCGATTTCCATGGATCCGGAGGCTGCCGAAGCTTCCGGAATTAAGGTGCGGTTCTGGGATGTGCTGTTTTACATGTCCTTTGGAGTTGTCATCACGAAATCCGTTGCGGTGGTGGGTGTGTTGCTCGTTTTCTCATACCTGGTTGTGCCGGCTGTGGTTGCTCAGATGTGGGCAACATCGATATCCGGGCGTTTGTTTTTGGGTTGGGGGGTAGCGATCCTCGCCAGCACCGGGGGAATTGTCTGGTCCTTTTATTCGGATTATCCAACCGGCCCTGCCGTGGTTGTGATGCTGACATTTTCGCTGATCCTTTCTTCGATCATTTATTATCTGCGCTATTCGACTTCCCGTTTGCAGGCAGTCTTTCAGATTTGCGCGATGGCTGCCTTCCTGGTTCTCTTTTTCTTTGGTTTGTCACAGTTCAAGAAGGTCGATATCGTGGAGACTAAGAGAGCTCCGGTAGATGTGCTTTTAGGGGAATTGAAAGAAGAGGACCAGGCTCATCAATTGGATGCAGTTCAGCATCTGGGGGCGATGCATGATTCCCGCATTGTGCCTGCACTCACCGGGTTCCTGGAAAGGGCATCTTCCGAACAGTTAGTGGAAGCTACAATCGAAGCGCTTGCACAACAAAAAGATCCTCGCGCTATTGCTGCGTTACGCGAGGCGGCAAAAAAGGATTACGACGAATTCATGAAACTTTCCATTGCGAATGCGCAGCTCAGAGTCGGGGATACACAGGGCTTTCTCACACTGATCAGGATTCTGGAAACAGAAGAAGGGGGTTTTGCGCGCCAGCAAGCAGCCGAGGCGTTGGAGCAACAATCAGGACAAAAATTCGGTTATAACGCTGAAAAATCAGTTGCGGAAAATGCTGAACCGTTGCGGAGAATTCGCGCCTGGTGGCAGAACAAAGGAAGCAAGCTCACGTACAACAAAGGTACCGGCAAATTCGAATAGTTTTTTGAACAGAAGGTCGCAAAGCACGCGAGGAATTTATTTTCTTTGCGACCTTCGCGATCTTCTGTTCAAGAATTTGCCGGGCGCAAATCGAGATCAATATTTTCTTGCAGTTCGATTTCATCCAGCTGCGTCCGTAATCGATTGATGCTGACACCCGCTGGAATGGAAAGCTCTGCTTCCATCCGGAAGATCGGAGTTCCGCTGTCAGGAGCGGCATACGTCTCAGTCTCCATGGATTCAATGTTGATTCCCAGATCACTCAGGATCGTGCTTAAACGGTGCACAACCCCTGGATGATCCATGCAGGATGCCGTAAAACGATAAGGCAGGGAAGGTTGAATTTTCTTTCGAACGCCTGGTTTTCGGATATAAACATCGAGTCCCGTTTCAGAAGCAATCATCTGGCGATTCTCAGCTATTGTATTGACGTTCCTGGCCTCACCGGAAATCAACACCATAAAGGCAAACTCGCCGGCAAGAACCGCCATCTTGCTGTCTTCGATGTTACAGCCGGATTCCTGTATGAATTCTGAGATTTTTTCCACCAGACCGACCTGATCTTCGCCCACAGCGATTAAAACTAGATTTTCACGTTCAGCCATGTTCTTAGTTTAAGGTTCAAAGTCCAAAGTTCAAAATTATTGTGGAAGACTGCGAATGTAATCCTGAGAAAGGATTTGCCGGAAAACATCTTTCAACCCCGAATGCATTTCATCAAGTATGGGAATTAAATCGGAAACCTTCACAGGGCCGGGATTGCGGGATTCCATGTGCAGTTGTATGCAATATCCATCGATTTGATCATTCCAATCCGGTTGTAACCACACGCAGATTTCACCGAATTCATAACGATAGGTGAATTCCGTTCGGAAAAATTCAATTCGATCCTTCAAAGTTACAGGCATCTGAAAACTGATGTTGAGATAGTGCTGAAAATTTCTGAGATTCTGCAACGGAATCTCATTCCAGTACGCAAGAGAAACGCTGTTCAATGTCGCGATCCCTGCAGTGTTCAAGGCCATCGGTAGTAATGTACTCCAATGATCGCTCAAACGCCCGAAACTCACTTTTTCACTGCTGTGTAGCTCAAGACGATCGGAACCAACAATGATGGATTCTGAGAGAGGCAACGTTTGACCCACGAACGCCAAACGTTCCTGAGCTATTTCATTGGGGTCAAATTGGACCTGCAGCGTGACTTCCAACAATGGCGGGAATGAATCAGTTGCCATGTAACCCCTCACGGAACGCGCAGACGCGCGACGCATCGGCGCATCGACGCATTAGTGCGCCTGGAGGGACTCGAACCCCCGACCTACAGCTCCGGAGGCTGCCGCTCTATCCACTGAGCTACAGGCGCAATATCAAGAAAGTGCTGAGCAATGAGTGCCGAGTACTGAGACTCATCGCTCAGCACTTTGCACTCAGCACTCTTTTAGCGCGCCCGGAGAGACTCGAACTCCCGACCTACAGGTTCGAAGCCTGGCGCTCTATCCGGCTGAGCTACGGGCGCAATATCGTCTTCGCGTCAAAACTCTTACTCGTGATCGTGCTCTTGCTCATGATCTTTCGATTTACGAGCACGATCAAGCTCACGAGCACGATACTGAGTGGTTAAGGATACAAAAAAAGGGGAGAAGTGGCAAACGGGATCAGCGGAACCAGTGATAGCCTACGAACATTTGGACGCTATTGATGCCCGGGTTTGGGCTGTCCAGACCACCATTTGAAATATGCATGTATTTCAATGTAACTGTGAATGCTTGCTTTGTGCCGGTCATAATGTGAAAACCAAAACCGGCTTGCGGAGTAAAATTAAAGGGAAATGTTTTTTCCGGAACATCTTCGGAAGTAAGGAGCATGCCTGCTCCCACTTCAAAATAAGGAATCCATCGGGGCTCAGAAGTGAAATTCCATTTCAACAGAATCGGAGTCAGATCAAATCCGTAAACGGTTGAACCCTGAAAGACAAAAAATGCGGGAATCGCTTCCACGGCATACTCCAATCTTCCTTTAAAAATTCCTTTGCCCCTATCTGATGTTAAAACTTTACCGAGTCGTGCTCCGGTCAGCCAAAGGTGAGTATCCGTTGTGCCGCCGCTGACTCCGCTCCCGCCCCCTGTCCACACACCAATATTCCAGCTGCCTTTATTCAGTATCAAACTTTCTGTTGCGCTGGAATGGGAAGTAAGCGCCAAAAGCAGTACGGACAGGAAAGTTAAGGATTTCATCATTGCCGGAAATCTTCCGCTTTTAGATTATGTTTTTTCATGAGGCGATAAAGAGTCCCTCTAGGAATTTCAGCTTTTCTTGCAGCCCGTGAAATATCACCCAGACAAACTCGCAATAGATTGGAAAGATACCATTTTTCGAAAGCAGCCATTCTTTGTGCGCGAACGGTAAAGAAACCACCCCGGTCTCTCGCCCGCCGTTCTCCGCCTTGAACTACGATTTCATCAGGAAGATCGTCAACAGTCAAGAGATGATG
>JBKKAT010000041.1:0-3019 GCA_046714535.1 Acidobacteriota bacterium
GCGCTTGTACGATCAGGTCTGCCGGTAGCCCGAACAGGTTTGCAAGAATACCCATGTCATCTTTTGAAATCGTCTGCCGGAGCCGTTGTTGGGGCTGCACCAGCTCGATTCGATCTTTGCGGTAATAAAGCCGGCCGGATTCGTTCAGACGCGTAAGCATGATGTGTTCCATGCTGTTGAGTGTAAAAGAATGGATCCAGTGCTGTTCAAATTCTTCTTGTGAAACAGGACGCGCACGCAGACGATAGCGCCATTTTTGAATTCCGTTTTCGTTCGTAGAAAGCGAATAGGTTTCCTCTCCTTCATTTTGAAGTAAGACCGTGTTCATTGCAGTTTGGTGAGAACCCTGTATTTCCGGCAAAGGAACCGGATCATGCAATAAATACCCCGGATCCAGGAGATAGCTGATACCGGCGAGTCGAACGATGAGAGCGCAGTGAATATTTTTTCCGTAGTGCATGTCAGCCATCGCAATAAAGGCATCAAAACCACAGTGTCGCAGAATATCCTGAAGGGCGTTGCACAATGAAAAGCAGGTACCACCTGTATTCCATCGTAGATGATCCGCCAGCACTTCATCGGTGCGCCGTAATTTCTCATGAGAAGAAGCACTGCGCGTCTCTTTCAGAATCTTCGTTACGTTTTCATAGGGGAGTTTGGAATACGCTCCCGCGAGCTGCGCAAGAAAGCCTAGATCGGCTGTGCTTCGCGGAATGGCGTAGCGTTCCCAAAATCGCTCCAGATTAGTAATCATCCTCTAAGTTTAACAATTTGTGTGATGCATGTCCGCTTCCGGAGAATTCTTTCAAGGGAAGCAATTTCATGTGTCCGGCATGTTAGAATTATTGTACAGGTGATCATCACACACCTCATTTCAGTTGGGGGTTGGAATTGAGTCAGTCCACAGACCGATCTACTTCAAGTCTAAGGGCCAACCAAAAAATTCTGCATTACCGCATCATGAATAGAATTGGCCATGGCTCAATGGGAGAGGTGTACAAAGCAGAAGATCTAAAACTGAGTCGCCCGGTAGCGATCAAGGCCCTTCATCGCAGGGTGATCAGGGACGAGACTGCGAAAATGCGTTTAGTACGTGAAGCAAGGACGGCTTCAGCACTGAATCATCCCAACATTGTTACCATCCACTCGATTGAAGAAATCAAAGGACAGAGTTTTATCGTGATGGAATTCGTAGAAGGACAGAGTCTAAAGACCTTGATCGAACGTGGGCCTTTGGATCTGAAGCAGGTACTGAATATCGGCATGCAAATCGCGGACGCACTGGATGCTGCTCATGCCGTTGGACTCATTCACAGAGATATCAAACCAGCAAATATAGTCATCACAAGGCGCGGGCAGGTGAAGCTGCTTGACTTCGGTCTGGCAAAACGGATGGCGCCTCTCGTAAATGTAACTGAGGAGGATGAGTGGATACATATGAACCTGACAGAAAACGGAACGGCTGTCGGGACGGTAACCTACATGTCTCCGGAACAGACTCGCGGTGAAGAACTGGATGGCCGATCCGACATATTTTCTCTCGGCACAGTTCTGTACGAGGCAATAACTGGAAAGTTGCCTTTTGATGGAGCCAGCGTGCTTACCATCTTTCATCAAATTGCCACAGTCGATCCGGTTCCCGCCAGTAGTATCCATACAGCGGTTCCTTTTCAGTTCGATCTGGTGATTGGAAATGCAATGGCCAAGGCGCCGGACCAACGTTTCGCAAGAGCATTCGATTTTTCCGAAGCATTGAAAGGGTTGAAAACTTCGTTTTGTGAAAACTCATCCGGCTCTTTTCTTCCGGGAAGATTTAGAGAGTCAGCCGAAGTGGCTCTGAGCCAGGGAAAATTGATCGCAGTACTTTATTTTGAAAACCTGAACAGGGCGCAGGAAGATGAATACTTGCGCGATGGCATGACAGAAGATGTCATCACCGAGTTGTCAAAGATCAAGGAGCTCAGAGTATATCCGCGTTCGTCTGTTTTGAGTTACCGCGACAAACCGGTGACAGCGCAGCAAATCGGTCTGCAGCTCAATGTTTCATTTGTGCTCAGTGGAAGCATGCGACGCGCCGGCGATGACTTACGGATCACTGTTCAACTCGTAGAAACACAAACCGGTCACTCTGTTTGGGCTGAACGTTATGACCGAAAACTGACCAACGTTTTTGAGCTGCAAGCAGAGATCGCCCGCAGCATCGCGCAGGCGCTTCGAATTACTTTATCACCGCAGGAAGAAAGAGCGATTGCAAGCAAGCCTACAGAGAATCCTCAGGTATACGACTACTATCTACGCGGGCGCAATTATACGCGTCGGGCGACGCGTGCAGATCTGGGGTTTGCCATGCACATGTTTGAAAGAGCCATGGAACTCCAACCCGATTTTGCTCTAGCTCATGCCGGACTTGCTAATGTTTGTGGACTGTTCTACGACTGGTATCAGCAAGATGATCGTTGGATTCAGAAAGGTCTCGATGCCTCGGAGCGTGCATTGGCACTGGCACCGGATCTGGCCGAGGGGCTGGCAGCACGCGCCAGAATTTTCTGGGGACAGCGCAAATACGAGCAGGCCATCGAATTCGGACGTAAAGCGATCGAACGAAAGTTTGATTGCGAAGGCGCCTATTGGATCATGGGGCTTGCCTATTTTGCTCTCGAACGCTGCGAAGAAGGAGCTGCGCTGATCCAACAAGCGCTGAAGGCGAGCGGAGATGACTACAATGTCTATGTTCCCTTCATCAACATATTGGGATATCTGAAACGTGAAGAAGAAAACCGCAAATTACGTCTTCAGCAAATGCATGTCTTGAAACAGCAGCTGGAGTGGGTTCCGGAAGATGTGCGTGCCCGGATGCTGCTTTCCACCAACTATGCCTATTTCGGAAACCAGACCGAAGCCGTTCAAGAATTGCAGAAGGCCGTTGCGCTTCGTCCCGAAGACGCCAACCTTTTGTATAATGCCGCCTGCACATATGGAGTACTCCAGATGAAAAAGGAGGCACTGAAACACGTGAAAA
>JBKKAT010000042.1:0-7762 GCA_046714535.1 Acidobacteriota bacterium
GCCGGAATTCAATGTGGCCTGCTGGGCACTGTTCAGTACCGCGGTTCTCACTTTTTAAGCCAGGCAGTGCTTACCACTCCCGAATCGCTTGATCTGCAGCAAATGCTCGCAGCAATGGTGGAGGAAAAATGTGGGGCCTGTGTGATGGAAGTTTCCTCGCATTCTCTCATCCAATATAGAGTCGGAGCCTGCCGTTTCGAAGCAGTCATTTTTACAAATTTGACGCAGGATCATCTCGATTACCACAAAACCATGGAGGACTATTTTCAGGCGAAATGGATGGTTTTTGAAAATGAAATTTGCAAGACGGAAATGGCAGCCGTTAATAAGGATGATGCGTACGGAGTGCGCATTTTGAAACAGCGAAAGAAGCTCGGTCTGAAAGCGGTCAGCTACGGTTTTGAGGAGGGGGCCGATTATCAAATCATAGAATGGAATTCCACCCCTCAAGGCAGCGAATTGTCGATTGAATTTGGAGATAGAGGTGCATCGAGGGACAAGATTTTGCTGAAAACTCCATTGATTGCGCGATTTAATGCTTATAACGTTTGTGGAGTCTTTGCTGCGCTCCATTCTTGCGGGATTTCAGCGGAGCATATTGCTACCGGTGTGGAGAAAATGCAACAAGTTCCCGGTCGTTTGGAAAGAATTCATCATGGCCAACCTTTCTTAATCTTCATTGATTATGCGCACACAGAGGATGCTTTAAGACAGTTGCTGCAAACCGTTCGTTCCTATACGGACAAGAAACTGGTAATTCTATTCGGATGTGGAGGAGATAGAGATCGGGGAAAACGGCCCTTGATGGGGGAAGTAGCAGGACAACTCGCAGACACCGTGATTCTAACTTCGGACAATCCTCGTAGCGAAGACCCGAAGGACATCATTGAAGATATTTTGATCGGGGTTCACTCATCTGGAAATAAAAATGTGCAGGTCATTTTGGATCGAAAAGAAGCGATTGAATTCGCGCTAAAAAATCTCACCGCCGGAGATACTCTCGTCCTGGCGGGAAAAGGACATGAAAATTATCAATGGATCGGATCGGAAAAATTTCATTTTGATGAAAGAGAAATTTTGTCCGGTTATTTTGCGGATTCTTATGAAGCTAACGGTTGAACAGATCGCGCAAGCCACCGGAGGAAAGATACTCCAGCAACACCAGGACTCTTTCGCCTCGTTTGGAATCGATTCCCGCAAAATCGCAAAGGGGGGCCTGTTTTTCGCAATGAAGGGGGAGAACACAGACGGTCATCTCTTCCTTCAGGATGCGTTTCGTAATGGCGCCGCTGGAGCGATGGTGGAGCGGGTGGGCGAGCCTTTTATGGCCGCTCCGCAAAAGACCTTGATCCTGGTAGATGACACAATGAAAGCCATACAGGATCTTGCCGCCTTTGTCCGGAATCAAAGTCCTTCAAAATACGTCGGCATCACAGGCAGTTCCGGAAAAACATCAACCAAAGAATTCACCGCTGCGCTTCTTTCGAAAAAATATGATGTGTACAAAAGTGAAGGCAATCTCAATAGCCTGACCGGGTTGCCGCTCAGTTTACTTTCCATGGAACAGAAAGAATGCGCAGTTTTTGAAGTGGCGATGAATCATCCGGGCGAAATCGGACGACTCTCGGAGATTCTTAAACCGGACATTGGCGTGATCATGAATGTAAATCCTGTTCACGCCGTCCAGTTTTCATCCATAGACGCCATCGCTGATGAAAAGTCTTCGCTCATCCAGGGCATGTCTGAAGGCTCAACTGTCATTTACAACGCCGATGATCCTTTGCTGGATGTTCGATTAAGAACACGTAAAGCCAAATTTCTGTACGGTTTTTCTCCGAAAGTGGACCTCAGGATTACGGATGTCCGCATGCGGGGTGTGAGAGGCAACCATGCCGTTCTGGTTTCCCATGGCCGGCAGATTCCGGTGGAAACGGAACTTTGTGGATTCGGCAATCTATACAATATCGCCGCAGCTGTCTCCGTTGCAATAACCCTGAAGGTTCCGATTGCAGAGATTGCTGAAGGTATCACCCGGTTGAAGCCTTTCCAACAGCGCGGCATTTTGATTCAGGAAAACGGCATCTCCATTTACGATGACACGTACAACAGCAATCCAAAAGCTCTGGAAATGATTCTGAAAATGGCGGGAGAGAGTAAAGGATACAAACGGAAAATTGCAGTTCTGGGAGACATGCTGGAACTGGGACCGGAGGAAAAACAATTTCATGCGGATGCCGGCGAGCAGGTCGCGGCCAATCAGTTTGACATTTTGATTACAGCGGGACCGCTCAGCCACCACATGGGAAAGTCTGCGGAAAACAAAGGAGTTACGGTTTATACAACTGATGACTCAACGGAAGCTGCTGAAAAATTGGCCTCGGTAGTGCAAGAAGGAGATTTGATCATCGTAAAAGGTTCGCGAGGAATGAAGATGGAAGTGGCCGTGCAAAGGTTAGTAATGAGCAATGAGCAATGAGAACTGCGTTGGGGAGTCTCATTGCTCATTACTCATAACTTTGGCACTTATTTAATATGCTGTATTGGATCTTTTCACCAGAAATAACCGGGATCGCTTTGTTCCGCTTCATCACATTCCGCACAGCTGCCGCAACAATTATGGCCATGTTGATCACGCTGATTTTCGGCGGCTGGGCAATTCGAAAATTGAAGGCATTTCAGATCGGTCAGCAAATCCGCGCAGAAGGTCCTTCTTCACATCATGCGAAAGCGGGAACCCCTACGATGGGTGGACTCATCATTCTCGCGGGAATGCTGATTCCAACTATTCTCTTTGCAGATTTGACGAATTATTTTATCTGGATTCTGCTTTTCGTCACTGTAACTTTTGGATTTATAGGATTTTTGGATGACTACGCTAAGATGGCAAACCGGCGGTCTCTGGGTTTGACGGCGCGGCATAAAATCGTGCTCCAAATATTCTTCAGCATCCTGGTGGGTTTGTTTCTGATCTATCTTTCCCAGCGGAGCGAGTACTACAGCACGCGCCTGGTCCTCCCTTTCATCAAATGGTGGCAACCCGATATTGGATACTTTTACGTCTTTCTTGTTGTCCTTGTGGTTGTGGGTTGCTCCAATGCCGTGAATCTTACCGACGGTTTGGATGGTCTTGCGATCGGATCGGTGCTGATTGCATCGGCCGCATACACGGCGCTGGCATACATCTCGGGACATGCTGTCTTTTCACAGTATCTTTTGCTTCCGTTTACCCAACAGGCAGCCGAGATCACGATCTTCGGCGGAGCCATGGTCGGCTCCAGCATCGGATTCTTATGGTACAACGCATACCCAGCGGAAGTTTTCATGGGAGATGTGGGATCTCTTTCGCTGGGCGCCGCAATCGGAACGATTGCCGTTCTGATTAAGCAAGAATTTTTGCTGATCATCGTGGGTGGTCTTTTTGTACTGGAAGCACTGTCGGTCATTATTCAGGTTGCTTCATTCAAGCTGACCAAAAAACGCGTCTTTTTGATGGCTCCTCTACATCATCATTTTGAGCTGAAAGGATGGCGTGAACCAAAAGTGATCATTCGTCTTTGGATCATTGCATTTTTATTCATGTTGTTAAGTTTAACCACGCTGAAGTTGAGGTAAAAGTATGGGCCGCCGGTTTTAGCCGGCAACTTTCTAATTATGGATCTTACAGGTAAGAAAATTCTGGTTGCGGGATTTGCACGCACCGGACAAGCCGTCGTCGATTTTCTGCAGGACCTCCCTTGCGAAGTTGCTGTTTCGGAGACAAGAGAAGCTGATGCTTTTGAAGATTTGACGAAGCGTTATCCGCGTGTGGAATTCGAATTCGGCGGCCACACCACGAAAATGTTTCTTACGGCAGACATCATTGTTTTGAGTCCCGGAATTCCCAGCACGATTGAACCGATGGTTGCGGCGAAGGAAGCAGGAACACCGGTACTGGCTGAAATTGAGCTCGCGTACCGTTTCTTGAAAGGTACATTGATCGGAATCACCGGCACGAACGGAAAATCAACTACGACGAAACTCGCAGCAGCCATGTTGCAGGAAGGGGGCAAACGGGCTTTTGAATGTGGAAACATCGGAACGCCGTTGATTCAATTTTGCAAACAGTCCCGCGCGGATGATTTCTATGTCGCTGAAATCTCAAGCTTCCAGTTAGAAACCATTCACCAGTTCAAGCCACACATTTCCGCGCTGATCAATTTAGCCGAGGATCATCTGGATTGGTATCCATCGGTGGCTCCCTACTATCAAGCGAAAATGCGTATGTTTGAAAACCAGACAAAAACTGATTTTGCGGTATTGAATTATGATGATCCCTTCATCCGGGAGCATGCAGAGAAAATACAAGCTCATCATTTCTGGTTTTCACGAAAAGAGATTCCACCATCCGGGGTGTATGCCAAAGATGGTTTGATCCGCGTCCTTTCCGGCATGCCCGTTTTGAATTTCAATCTCGGCGCGTTGAAAGGTGTGCACAATCTGGAAAACAGCTTGTGTGCAGTTTCCATCGCTCTGCTTTGTGGCGTTTTACCCAAACAGATACAGAAAGCAGCTGAGGTTTTTCAGTCCCTTCCCCACCGAATGGAAGATGTGGGGGAAGTGCGTGGCGTCCATTACTACGACGATTCAAAAGCAACAAATGTGGATGCGGTGATGAAATCACTGGAAAGCTTTCCAGGAAATATTTTTTTGATCATGGGTGGCAAAGACAAGGGTTGCGACTATCGTGTATTGCGCGATTTGGTTCGAGATCGTGTGAAAACATTGCTTTTGATTGGGGAGGCTGCTGAGCGAATTGCCGGTGATTTACGGGATGTTCGTGCGCCGGTATTTTGCAGTTCGCTGCCGGAAGCAGTGCAACGCGCCGCCGCTGAAACCGAAGCGGGAGACGTTGTGCTCTTATCCCCGGCCTGTTCCAGCTTTGATATGTTCACCGACTACGCAGAACGCGGAAAGGTCTTCCGCCAGACAGTGGAAAATTTAACACAGAGGCACAGAGACACAGAGAAAAACAAATTATGAGTTATCCCTGTGCCTCTGTGACTCTGTCTGTGTTTAGTTTCTTAATATGGCTAGAAAGTTAAGTTCGGACAGGTTGTTGTTTGCGATCACGATCATGCTTGTGATGTTCGGTCTGGTCATGGTCTATTCCGCATCCGCCGTGATGGCCATGGAAAAGCATGGCTCCCCTTTCTATTACGCGATCCGCCAATCCTCCTGGTTTATTCTTGGGCTCCTCGCGATGGTGTTATTCATGAACATTCCTTACCGAACATGGAATAACCGTGTTCTGATCTACGCTCTTCTCGCGGTTCATGTGCTCATGCTGGTGCTGGTACTCTTTGCACCCGCCGTCGCAAATGTGCATCGATGGTTTCGTGTTGGTCCTTTTTCTTTGCAGCCGGCTGAGCTTGTAAAGTTACCGTTGCTGTTATTTCTTGCTTATCATCTTTCCCGGAAACAGGATCAAATCGACACAATCTGGCCGGGACTCCTCCCTCCCCTGGTGATCAGCGGACAAATTGCTTTTCTGATTGTCATCGAGCCGGATCTTGGCACAGCGGTCATGGTGGTAGCCATCACCCTGGCGCTGCTTTTCTATGCCGGAATGCCCTATAAATATTTCGCGTTGATGGCCGGCGCCTGCCTGCCTGCTTTTTATTTTCTGGTGATGAATGTCGATTACCGCAGGGAACGCCTGTTATCCTTTTTTAACCCGGAAGCGGATCCTTCCGACTCCGGCTTTCAAATCATCCAATCGTTAATTGCTCTCGGCAGTGGAGGTACCGAAGGTGTGGGGCTCGCAAATGGCATTCAAAAACTATTCTATTTGCCTGAAGCACATACGGATTTCATCTACGCAATCGTCGGCGAGGAACTGGGTTTGATCGGCGCCATAGTTGTGGTGTTTGCATTCCTGTTCTTCTTGTGGCGCGGCTTCCGGATTTCCTGGAAGGTTCAGGATCCATTCGGACAATTCCTGGCTGCCGGAATCACGATCATGATCGTACTGCAAGCCCTGATCAACATCAGCGTGGTGATCGGATTACTTCCGACAAAAGGACTGCCTCTACCCTTCATCAGTTCCGGCGGTTCCTCTCTTCTGCTGAATATGATGACTGTAGGAATTTTGTTAAACATATCGCAACATGCAAATTGAGGTGGAAATGCGCGTGCTGATGGCCGATGGTGGAACAGGTGGTCACATCTTTCCTGCACTCACTGTGGCCGAAGAATTACGGCGGCGCGATCCGGAAGGTGCCATTCTTTTCACAGGAACCGCTGCAGGTTTAGAGCAGGACCTTGTGCCTCGTCATGGTTTTGACTTGAAAATGATCCGGATCGGTGGACTGATCGGCAAGGGTTTGCTAACCAAAATCAAAACTCTATTGCAGTTGCCTTTTGCATATTTCGAAAGCCGGAAGATTATTAAGGAATTTCGACCGGATCTTGTCATTGGTTACGGAGCCTATGCATCCGGACCGGTACTGGTGGCCGCGCATCACAAGAAAATTCCGATCCTACTGGTGGAACCGAATGCGATTCCCGGTTTCACCAACCGGATGACTTTGAAGTACGCAGTTTCCGTTGCGGTACCTTATGAAGACAAATCGGGCGTGTTCCGGGGAAAAGCAAAAGTCACCGGAAATCCTGTGCGCCCGATCCGCCTTCGCGAAGTGAGAAAAGAGAAGTTTACAATCGGAATATTCGGAGGAAGTCAGGGAGCGCGGGCAATCAACCAGACAATTGTGGAGCTGTTGCCGAAACTAGCCGGAAAAAGAGAAAGTCTTCACGTGATTCATCAAACCGGAAAAGCAGATTTCGAAACGATTCGGGAGCGGTACAATCAACTCGCGCCTTCTTTTGAGGTGACTCCTTTTATTTATGATGTAGAAGAATTTTATAACCGGTGCGACCTCTTGATTTGTCGCTCCGGCGCAATCACACTGGCAGAAATCACGGCGCTCGGAAAAGCGTCGATTCTGGTCCCCTTGCCAACGGCGGCTCACAATCACCAGGAACAGAACGCAAGACGACTCATGGAAGCCGGTGCGGCGCGCATGGTCCTCCAAAATGATCTGACAGCCGACTTGCTGTTTGCGGTAATCAACGAGCTGTCCGAATCGCCGGAAAAACTAAATCAAATGGCGGCTGCCTCCCGCGCCATGGGTCAGCCCAACGCTACTAATAACGTAGTAGAACTGGCAGAAGAAGTAGTTTTTAGACAGAAGAACGCAAAGAACGCAAAGAAAAGGACAAATTAAGTCTTCGCGCCCTTTGCGATCTTCTGTAATAAAGGAAAGAGTATGGTTTTTAAACAATATCAGATTCATATGATCGGGATTGGCGGCAGCGGTATGTGTGGGATTGCCGAAGTGCTGCTGAGTCTTGGGCATCGTGTCACAGGCTCTGATCTCAAAGAATCATCCACCACCCAAAGACTGGCATCTTTAGGAGCAACCATCCATTTCGGGCACAACGCATCCAACGTAGGTTCGCCTGATGTTGTGGTCGTCTCTTCGGCCGTTTCCGTTGATAATCCGGAAGTTGTTGCCGCGCGTGCCAAAAAGATTCCGGTGATTCCGAGGGCTGAAATGCTGGCCGAGCTGATGCGATTGAAATACAGCGTTACGATTGCAGGAGCCCACGGAAAAACGAGCACAACCTCAATGACCGGACTGTTGCTGCACGATGCAGGTTTGGACCCGACAATCGTTATCGGCGGGAGATTACAAGCGCTGGGGAGTCACGCCCACTCCGGCGC
>JBKKAT010000043.1:0-7495 GCA_046714535.1 Acidobacteriota bacterium
ATCGCATTCGAGCCCGACATTCCTCCCGAACACCCGGAAGGGAGTCCCAGCAGTTCATCCCGCAATTCTTCCGGCTTACCTCCATAATTCAAATACAAAGAATGGCATCGATGCTGTCCGAAGATTAAGCAATCGGGAAATGCCAGAGACAAAGCAGCGCTGTTGAATTCCGAACCAAGGGAAAGATAAATGGGGATGGTGAAAAGTTTCTTATCGTAGGCTTCTTTGACTTTGAGTTCAAAGTGACGCGCGAAATTTCCGCGGCGAAATAGTTCCTGCGCAAAGTCCTTGCCAAACCTTTGTGATAACCCGGGAATCTGACCTAAGGTTGGAGATCGCATTTCTTATTCCACCTGAAATCGCATCAGGACCAGGTCCTCATGTGAAACAAGAGAATCGAATTGCCGAAGATCGGACCCTTTTTCAATGTTCCCGATGCACAATACTTTTTTGTCTCCGGAATCCAACAACTCACCGCGGCAACAACAGTAGTAGGCAGAGTCTGACCACTGGAAAGATTTCATCGCCTCCTGACCGGAAACGTACACAATATCGATGCAGCAGTTTCCAACGCGATGCGTCGCGGCGTTTCCAGGCTCATCCATCCAGAAATAATCAAACTCGTCCAAACCTTCCGTTCTCATTTCAGCAATTCCTTCGTAACCGAAAGATTGGCGGTCATACTCATCTTTGAGTCTGACAAGATCCGTTTTGTCGGGAGGAGATTCCACTTCAATCAGGAATGCGCCTCCCGATAGAAGGGCTTTTGTGGAATGAAACACTCCACGGTCAATGGAGACGGAACTTACCGGTTTCAGATGCGCTCTTTGGCCGAAAAAATTGCATTGCACTTCACCTTTCATCAGAATGAGGGACGTCTGTTTGTTGGGATGGCAATGCATCGAAGTCGAATGACCTTCGCCCAAATGCAAAAACCATATGGCGACATGTTCATTCTGAAAGGCTAAGAATTCATAACCCCAGGGTTTTAACACAACAGTATTGCGATAATCCGCAGGTTGTTCGAAGGTCTTGATCGTTCGGGACGAAGCCTGTCTGAGCCGTTCCAGGGTGCGTTGGTCCCTTTCTGAGGACTTGATCCGTTTTCCCATAAATGAACTACGGTTGTGCAACTCTTTCTAAGAAATCCGAATAACAGATTTCAATTCCCGGCTCCAATCCAATCTCATTTTTCCAGCCCATATCAGAAATCGCACTCAGGTCGAGAAGCTTGATCAATGTGCCATCGATTTTGGATCGATCATAGACGATGTCTCCTTCGAACCCGACAACTTTGCTGATCGCCTCTGCGAGTTCTTGAACCGTGGTGTCAACACCGGATCCCACATTTACCGGCGGATTCCCGCTATAATTTTCTGCCAGAAAAATCGCAGCAACCGCGCAACTGTCGGAAGAAAGAAAATCGCGAATTCCGCGGCCTGAACCCCAAATAACCACCTCGCTTTTTCCACTCTTTTTTGCTTCATGAAACTTCCGAATCAAAGATGGAATGACCATGGAGTTTAGCGGTTCATAGTTCTGACGAATCCCGTAAATATTGGAAGGAATGATAGTAATAAAATCAGTGCCGTATTGAAGATTGTACGATTGACACATCTTCATCCCCGCAAGTTTTGCCATTCCCAAAGCTTCATTGGATGGTTCGAGAGAACCGGTCATCAGATCCTGTTCTTTCATCGGCTGAGGGCAATTCTTGGGATACATGGTGGATGATCCGAAAAAGATGAGCTTCTTTACTTCGGCGAGGTAAGAAGAATGGATGACATTCGCTTCAATTTGCAGATTTTCGTAAATGAATTCTGCGCGATAAATGTTGTTTGCATAGACTCCACCCACTTTCCCCGCGGCAAGGAAAACAATTTCGGGCCGCATTTCGGAAAAGAATCGAAGCACTTGAGCCTGGTCCAGCAGGTTTAATTCTTTGCTCGACATTTCCAGAACATGAGTAAAACCCTGCTTCTTCAAGACGCGGCAAAGAGCTGAACCAATCAGGCCTGAACCACCGGCGACAAAAATCCTCTGGTCCTTCTTCATGCTATTTCATCCTCTTCACTTCTGAAGTGTACCAAAGAACTCAGAGGCAGCGCGATAGGATTCAGGGGTCCCAATATCCAGAAAGCTCCCATTTGTGACAAACCCGGAGAAGCCCTGTCCGATCCATTTAGGGAAGATGTCCCGTTCCAGAGAAACAAAATGCTCTGCCGGAATTTTTTCAATCATGGAGACAGGAAGAAGATAGATTCCCGCATTGATCCAGCCCGGTCCTGAGACCGAACCTTTCTCTTCAAACCGGATCACAGAATCGTTATCATCCAGTTGAACCTGACCATAGCGCTGCACATCCGGGACTTTCGCAAGCATTATGGTTGCTGCCGCTTTTTTCGAAACGTGCCATCGCCACATCTCCTGAAGATCAGCACGACAAATGGAATCACCGTTTAAAACGAGTACCGGATCAGACTGCAGGAATGGAAGAGCCAATCGCAGACCTCCCGCTGTTCCGAGAGGTTGATCTTCCTTCGAATAGAGTAGAGACATCTTTGCATAGGAGTGGCCGAGAGCTTCTTCAATTTGATCTGCCCTGTATCCGGTGCTGAGCACCACCCGTTTGCTACCGGCGTCTGCCAGCTGGTCCAGAAGATAGGTGATGAAGGGACGTCCCTGAACTTGCGCGAGAACTTTAGGTTGATCCGGAACGACTGTTTGCAGCCGCGTGCCGAGCCCTCCTGCAAGAATTACCGCCGTAATATCGGAGAAGGTTGCCACTACGCATTCCGGAAAAGCGACGAAGTTGCAAACATGCGGTAACCCTTGACCAGCTCCTGAATTCCTTGATCCAGTGACCGTTGCGCTTCAAAACCGGCTTTACGCAGCCTTTCATTCGAGACAATGTAGTTGCGCTTGTCGGGGTCCGTTGCGAGTGGAGCCGACTGAATCCAGAACTGCGGCACAAGCTCTTTTATTTTGAGAGCCAATTGTTCCTTCGAAAGATTCGCGCTATCCAACCCAACGTTGTAGCATTTTCCCTTCATGCTTTCACTCTGTTGAAGACAATAAAGAAAGCAATCGGCAACGTCCTGAATATGAACGAAGTTTCGCTTAAAATCTTTTTCAAACAAGACGATGTATCCATCCGTTACTGCTGCGTAGACAAAATGATTTACGAGCAGATCGAGACGCATCCTGGGAGAGAGACCGAATACGGTTGCAAGGCGCAGCGTAATTGTGTTTTCACTGTTTAATAATTCCGCTTCGGCATCGACTTTTGTCCTGCCGTACAAAGAGATCGGTTCCAAAGCCGTTTCTTCCGTGCAGAAGAGGTCGTCGCTTTTCGTGCCATATCCACTATTGGTCGTTGGGTAGATCACAAGCTGATTTTTGCTTCGAAGCCGGTTCAGCATGCGGATGGCCTCAAGATTCACCGAAGTAGCCAGCTGCGGGTCCCGGTCGCACGCGGGCGCGCCAACGATAGCGGCTAACGGGATGATCACATCCGTGTGTTTCAAAGCATTTTCCATGGCTCGTTCGTCTCTCACGTCACTTAGGGAAAAATCAAAAGCCGGATGGGAACAAAGATGAATCAAACTGTGCTGGCGATACATCAAATTGTCCAACACGGTGACTCGATGACCTGCGCTCAACAGACGTTCGCATAGAACCGAGCCGAGATAGCCTGCTCCGCCAGTAACGAGGATATTTAACGACATAGGCAGATTCTACCAAAAGTGGAAGGGCTTTTTATAAAGTATAATTACAACAAAAATTCCAAAGTGATTGATGCCACAGTATTACTTCTAACTTTTACGGATCAACATCGATTCGGATTTTCCGGCAAACAGGGGATTGAGTTGAATTGCCGGACGGACGTAGATGTCAACTGGAGGGATTCTCTTTATCCGAACTTCTCACGGGTTCTCTGTTATGACATCTATGGAGGCGCAAACGCTGCGGGGGTTTGTGGGGCGAATGCCGAAATTCTACACATCGCCGAAACGTATCGTCCGCGTTATGTGGTTTATCCGTGCAATTTCTCCGGCATCGTTACCGAAGAAACATTAAGCGCTCTTCGAAAACTGGGCAGCATCGTGGTTGCCCATTTTTTTGATGATGAAGTCTATTTTGATGCCCGCTCCCGATGGGTCATTCCCTTTGTAGATTATTGCGTAACTCCCGCGCGAAGGAGATTGGAAGACTATGAAAGATTGGGCGCCCGCCCCATTTTCTCCGCGGCGATTCCTCTAAGCTCTGCAATTTTCGCGAAGCTGGACCATGTGCAGAAAGCATTCGATGTCAGCTTTGTGGGTGGTTTGCATGCGAACCGCGCACAGTATCTTTCGGCAATTTCAGCCAACGGGATCAGCGTAGAAAACTTTGGCGGGCGGGGGACAACAGACAAAATCCACTATGCCGACATGGCAAAAATCATCAACCAGTCACGCATCAATTTGAGTTTTTCCCTCAATACAAATTTCGGGCCGGGGAAGCAGCAGCTGAAAGGTCGCATGTTTGAAGTTCCGTTGTGTGGCGGATTTTTGCTGACCGAACATGCCGTTGATCTCGAACAGTATTTTGAGATAGGACGTGAAATAGTGTGTTTTGACAGCGCCAAAGAGGCTTCTGAAAAAATACGTTACTTTCTGCAGAATTCCGGAGAACGTGAGAAAATTGCTGCGCGCGGTTACGAGCGTGCTCAGCGCGAGTACCGGGGCGAGATCATGGTCCGGAAAATCTTCGATCAAATTGAGGAGGATTTGCGGCAGAATGGCCGGCCTGATCCACCCGCTGCGCTCGAAGGCGTGAATCCGATGCGTCAGGCTGATGCGGTGAGTTACCAACAGTGGATGAAAACGCTGTTGCGGAGTCAGCTCCCCTTGCGCAAGGAATGGCGAGCAACCGCTGAGCTGGTGTTGAGAACTGATGCATCTAATCAGGAGGCGAAACGACTCCTATCGAGAGCGGACAGATGGGGAGATCCTGAACCTTTTCCCGAAATCAGAGTTGCTACTCGTTGGATCAAGGGTCGACTCGCAAGATTTACTAACGCAGTCAGGTCAAAAATTGCCTGGCGATGGTTCAAGCTGAGACGCTTTATCACCAATGCGCTTCGCGGGTCGATGCATTCCTACTATGACTCGAATCCTGTACCTCTTGGTGTGCTTTCCCGCTTGAACACAGTTGCTCAATTCGTTAGTGGACAATCTTCTCCCTTATTGCCAGTCAACGAGCGGATCGATTTGGATTCCACTCACATCACAAACAGTAGTGTTCGAGCGGCTTTGCAAAATCAAACTTTTTCGAACTGGAACCTGGACATAGCAACCTTGAACTGGGTGTCTGATTACATTGTAGAAAAACGCATTCGATACATTCTGGAATTCGGATCAGGCTTGAGTACACTCACGTGGGCTGTCCTTTGCCAGGAACATGGCGCGAAACCTGGTTCATCTCCGCACATTCTTTCTATTGAGCAGGATGCGGAATGGGCCGCATGGACGCAACAAACATTAAAAAATTTGAAGCTGGATCATCTGGCGGAGGTATTGCACTGTCCTCTGAAAAATAGAGAAGTGGATGGCAAGGTTTATCTGGCTTATGACTGGAATGCAGTGAGAATGAACAGCGGTTGGCGATCCGATTTGATCTTTGTTGATGGTCCTGCCGCGGGAGATCTGAGCAGAGCACTGGCCGTGATCGATGGCCTCCCCTTTGCAAAACCCGAATGTGTAGTGCTCATGGATGATGCGTTGCGTCACGACGAAATTTGCTGCACTCAGTACTTGCAAGCGCATGGCTATGTCGATTTCCAGGGCATCGTTCCGGTCGGAAAAGGACTCGCCTTAGGGAAAGTGGCTAGTGACTAGTGTCTGGTGACTAGTAAGAACTGGCGAGGTTTTCACTGGTCACTAGCCACTAGTCACTAAGAGAAGTCGACCATTTTGCAAGACCCGGCCCGATGATTCCTTTCCACACCAGTGCTGGCTGTCCATCTTCAGAGATTGCTTCAACGTTCCAGGTCAAAAGATTTTCCAGAAGAAAAATCTGTTTTTGGTGTGGGATTTCGGCTCCCACGGTTAAGGAATAGAATCCCGAATTCAAAGAATACGCAGGTATTTTGCAAGTCGATATCCAGCGGCCTGTCTGTCGCTCCGAAATTTTCGTTTCGACTGTATCAGAAGTATGCAAAATCACCTGTCCTTCGCCATTCAGAATTAAGAGAACGATGGCCATCTCCGGCATATTTGTGCGCAGTTCCGTTTCGATTTCAATTTGAAATTCTTTGGTCATGTCGATGGAAACGGAAGGAACGCTTTCCGGTTGACACATCCGCACGCGTCGCAATACGGCATCCTGATCGCCGGGCGCATCTTCGTTGGGCCACGCTCGAACCGCCTCATCGTGCGATCCGGCTCTCATATAAGATTGAATCACCGCAGAAGAAGGACCATCCTGTTTGACGTAGCCCTCATCCAGCCAGATACACCGGTCGCACATTCGGAGGATAGCGCCCAAATTGTGAGTTACAAACAATATGGTCCTACCTTGCCTGGTAACTTCTCCCATTTTTCCCAGACACTTCCTTTGAAAAGCCGCATCTCCCACCGCCAGAACTTCATCCACAAGCAAAACATCGGGATCCAGGTATGCTGCAACGGCAAATGCCAAACGCATGTACATACCGCTCGAGTAATGTTTTACCGGAGTATCGATGAATCTTCCAATTTCGGAGAAACCGACGATGTCATCGAATTTCTGCTTGATTTCAGATCTCTTCATGCCGAGGATCGCTGCATTTAGCAAAATATTTTCGCGTCCGGAGAGATCCGGGTGAAACCCCGTGCCAACATCCAGTAAGCTCGCAACACGACCTTCAATTTCAGCGTATCCTTCTGTTGGTTCAGTGATGAACGAGAGTATTTTCAGGAGTGTGCTTTTTCCTGAGCCATTTTTTCCGATGATTCCTACGATCTCACCCCGTTGTACCTGAAACGAAACATTTCGTAAGGCCCAGATAAAATTTTCCTTTTTTGTTTGAGAACTTAGCGAACGGGTGAGCGCACTGAAAACTTCGTTCGCTTTTTCGCGAAGCGTAACGCGCGGGGCTTTCACCTTGCCGATTTCGTAGCGTTTGCTGATATTTTCCGCGTTAATGACCAGGTCAGCGCTCACAAGAAATCCGCAAACGACCGTTCGACTTTTCTGAAGTAGCGCAATCCTGTGAAGAAAAGAATTGCAATGACAATCGCAGAATTAACAAGCCCGGGCCAGTACAATGTTTGTTCGCCATTGAGAAGTGCCCAGCGAAATCCATCAATGACTCCAGCCATAGGATTCAGTGAAAAAATAAACCGCCCCTCTTCAGGCACCAGGGAGCTCATGAAACCAACCGGTGATACATAAAGGCCGAATTGAAGAGCGAACGGGACCACGTAGCGAATGTCTCTAAATCTGACGTTCAATGCGGAGAGCCACAGAA
>JBKKAT010000044.1:0-4572 GCA_046714535.1 Acidobacteriota bacterium
CTGCGTGTGATTTCCAGATAGGATCTACCCTGGATTCGTTCCTGGCGCAAACCGACCATTTTACAAAAAGCTGTGTTAGCGAATACCGCTTTTCCCAAACGATCTATGGCCAGTACACCTTCCACCATCTTGGAAAGCAATGCTTCGGTGCGATGATGTTGCTGCTCAATGTTCTGGATCTTCTGCTTCAACTGATCCGCCATCAGGTTAAGATCCCTTGCGAGATCTTCAAACTCCAGACTTCCGGAAGGCGCAATCTTTTCTGAAAGATTTCCGGCGGCAAGTCTCTCCGCGCTAAGGCGCAGTCGCTTGATCGGACTCTCCACGGACCGGGAAATCGCATACGCTAAAGGCAAAAGCAACAGAATAGCGAGGAGCGCGAAGGTTAAAAGAAAATTGCGCACAGAGGCCATTTCCTGATGAAACTTGGTCAGCGGGAAAGAGAGTCGTAGAACAGCGGCGAGTTTATCATCGATTTCAACCGGTACGGCGTAATACAGCATTTCCGTTTTGACAGTGTTGCTGTAACGCCTCATGAAAATAGGGCGTCCCGCGAGTGCAGACTGAACTTCCGGACGATTCGAGTGGTTTTCGACCGCCTCCAATCCAAGCTTTTGCGCCCAGTTATCCGCGAGTACCGTTCCGTCCGGAAGCATGATCGTAATCCTGTCTTCCGTATGAACCACTTCGATGATCGTTCGTGGTTGCTGCAAAAGATGTGGGCTGTCTGTGAGAAGACCAGCCAGCATCTCCGTCTCTTTTTTTAAGTTATCTTTGAGACTTTCCAATGTTGTGGAATGCAGCTTGTTGTAGAGAAGGCCTCCAAAAAAGACAGAAAAAAGCAGAATGGATGCGAGCAGAGAGAGAAATACTTTCCAGAAAAATCGTTTCAGGAACATCAAACCGGTGCGTGTTCTTTCAGTTTATAGCCGAAGGATTTGATCGTTGAGATCGCCTCTGATAAGAACGGAATTTTCTGTCTCAGTCTGGTTACGTGCACGTCAACTGTCCGGGTAGACCCGAAATAATTGTATCCCCAAACATGGTTCAAAATCATATCGCGGGTTAACACGCGTCCCTTATTCTCCAGCATGTAAAGCAAAAGCTCAAACTCTTTTGCAGTCAGTTCAATCTCAGTTCCTGTCCAGCGCACCTCATGCTTCACAGTATCCATGCTCAATCCACCATACTCGAACTGCTTTTCCGGGATCGAACCTTCCCGGCGCCGGATGTGTGCTTTTACTCGAGCCATCAATTCTTTGGCGCTGAAAGGTTTCGTCACATAATCATCCGCGCCTGTCTCCAGACCTTTGATCTTATCCGCTTCCTCCGCTTTCGCGGTCAGCATGATGATCGGAATCTCTCTCAATCTTTCATCCGTTTTCATGCGTTTGCAGACTTCTATCCCATCCAAACGAGGAAGCATCAGATCAAGAATCACCAGATTGGGAACAACTTTTTCTGCGATCTCCAGCGCTGTAAAACCATCCTCCGCAACGTGCACTCGATAATTATCTTTTTCAAGATAGTAACGAAGAACCTCGATGATGTCCTTTTCGTCCTCAACTACAAGAATGTTTTTTCGCATGTCTTCCTTATTATGATATTCAGTAGAATAAACTCTAACAAACGAGCGTAGTTCTAGTGATTTGCAACATTATGAACAGGAGGTTTCCAATTTGTTAAATATTTCCTACCTTCAAGACGTTCAGGCTCGATTTCAGGAGCTGAAAAAGCTTGCTGAAGGAGCGATTGCCCAGATTGAAAAGGAGCAATTTTTTCAGACATGGGACGAAGAAACGAACTCGATCGCAATCACCATGAAGCATATTGCCGGAAACATGCGCTCCCGGTGGAAAGACTTTTTGACCACTGATGGAGAGAAGCCGGACAGGAACCGGGATTCGGAATTTGTGGTTGAGGGTGGTGATAATCATGAAAACCTGATGCAGCGATGGGAAGACGGATGGAGCCATGTATTTGAGGCGATTGGGTCTTTATCTGCTGAAGATCTAAACAAGACAGTTTTCATTCGCAAACAGCCGCATACCGTTTACCAGGCGATCAACCGGCAGTTGATTCACTATGGTTATCACATCGGTCAGATTGTTTTTATGGCAAAGCATCTCGCGGCCGATCACTGGAAATCGCTCAGCGTTCCGCGGCTCATGAATCGCAAGTAGTGACCGCCGGCTTCAGCCGGCATTATGGGCCGCCGGCTTTATTTAGCCGGCTCTTTCAACAACGCTTCCTTACACTCCACTTGAAGAGTCTTCATCAACTCGTCGAGATGAGAAAGCCGGGTCCGAAAATTGACAGGATTGATTCGGAACCAGTGCAACCCCTTTAATACTGTAGTAGAAATCCAGAATTTGCCTCCTTCTTCGATTCGACGGGCAACTTCCCGGTGGATCTGCGTCAGGCGTTCTTCGTCTACGCCGTGCGGTTGAAACCGGATGCAAATGGCGGACATGAGCGGCTTCACAGCGGGAACAAATTCCTCATTGCAGAGGTCGTACAGACGTTCCGCGTGTTCAATATTTGCGTCAATCCATTCTCCAATCTGTTTTGTGCCATAGCGTTTGAAACTCATCCAAACTTTCAGGCTACGAAAACGCCGCGATTGCTCAAAACCGTGAACGTAATACTGGTACCGCTCATCGCGCTTATCCAATTCATCGGTGAGGTAGGCAGGTTTAATACCAAACGACTGTGTGAGCTGCCTTTCATCCTTTACAAGGAGCGCGCCGGCATCCAGCGGAGCGTAAAACCATTTGTGCGGATCGAGCGTGACGGAATCCGCAAGTTTTACGTCATCTAAAAGTCCGGCTCTTTTACGGGACAGAAAAATTCCACCACCGTAAGCAGCATCCACATGGAACCAGGCGCTGATCCGGTCGGCAATGCGGCGGAGCTCTTGCAAATCATCGACCGAACCGGTATTCGTAGTGCCGGCCAGTCCAACAATGCAGACAGGCCGGATATTGTTTTGCTGATCGTCTGCAATTGCCTTCTCCAGTAAATCGATCCGGATGCGAAACTCTTCATCCGTAGGAATCGCTCTCATCTGATTCCGCCCGATTCCCACCGCATCCACGGCTTTATCCACGGACACGTGCCGCTCTTCGGATACGTACACCGCATAAAGCTGGCGCAATCCATCATGTTGAGCTACGTTGCCGGTTGCAGCATCTCTCGCCAGTTTCAGGCCGATGAAATTGGCCATCATGCCACCGCTGGTTAGATTCCCTCCGGCACTGGAATCGAATCCGATCAAGTCGTTCAGCCAGCGAACCGTGCGCCGTTCCATCGCAACCGCGGAAGGTCCGATTGTGTAAGTACCAACATTTTGATTGAGTGCGGACGCAAGCAGGTCTCCCAGTATTCCTACAGGAGTGGGAGTGGGGCAGATCAAGCCGAAATATCCAGGATGATTCACGTGTGTACAGTAAGGGAGTAGCTTCTCCTGTAATTCCTGCAACACATCTCCGGCAGATGTTGGCTCTGTTGGAACGCTCTCCTCGAAGAGTTCGTAGAGCTTCCGTGGTTCTACGTGCGGGAACAGAGGTTTGTCTTCAATATGTTCCAAATAGTCAGCAATCCAATCGATCATCGAATGACCGGTATCACGAAATTCCTTAATATTCATAAAAATCCAACTCCCTTTTTTTTGAACAGAAGATAACGAAGGGAACAAAGATTAAATTCTTTGTTACCTTTGTTTGCTTCTGTTAAAGATAGAGTTCCATTAAGCAAACAGGTTCTTAATTACAAACATTACGTTCGCGGGCCGCTCAGCGAGTCTCCGCATGTACCAGGGGAACCAGAAATCGCCATAGCTGATTAGAACACGGACCTTGGACCCTTGCTTCACAAGCCGGATCTGCTCATCCCTTCTAATACCGTAGAGCATTTGGATTTCAAAAGCATCGTGAGGCACTTCTTTCTCACGGGCGGCATCCAGAATCCTCCGGATCAAAAGTGGATCATGGGTGCCGAAGCCGGCTCGGATCTGTTTCAGTTTTATTTGCGTCAGCAATGTTTGAGCAAGCTTGAAATAGTTTTCATCGTTTTCTGATTTTGATGCGTATGCGATGGTCGCCGGCTCCGCATAAGCGCCTTTCACGAGTCTGATCCCGGGGGAAACCGGAAGAAGCTTTTCCAGATCTTCGGCCGTTCGATACAAATAGGATTGGAGACAGACGCCCGTATTCGTGAACTCCTCCCTGAGGTGATAGTAGAGATCCAGTGTTGCCGAGGTGTATTTGCTACCTTCCATGTCTATCCACACATAGTTCCCTTTTTCGCGGGCACTGGTGATCAAAGCTTTTATGTTGTTGTAACAAAGATTCAAATCCTGATCTAATCCAAGTTCCGTCAGTTTGACCGAAATCTCGGCATTCAACCCCCGTGCTTGAATTTGATCCAGTAAGCGCAGGTAGTGCTCTTTAACTTCACGTGTTTCCTGTTCAGTCGTAACTTTTTCACCAAGGTGAGTTAACTCGGTCGAGAGGTTGAATTGCTGCAGCTCTGAGGGAGGATTCAAAGCATCTTCGATTGTTTCACCCGGCT
>JBKKAT010000045.1:0-2611 GCA_046714535.1 Acidobacteriota bacterium
TTGCCGAAGAGGTTTGCGGCCTTGAAATTGCTCCGGGATTGAGGATGAAGTCTGGATCCAACCACCATGTCCGCCTCGCCGTTCGCAATCGGTTGCAGTAGCCGGTGAACAGAAGCCGGAGGATACGTGCCGTCCCCATCCACCATAACGTAAAATTCGGCATTCACTTTGCGGAACATTGTTTGCACCACGTATCCTTTTCCCTGGCGTCTCTCACTTAAGACAATCGCACCCGCTTCTAAAGCCACGGTGGGAGTGGCGTCCGTTGAATTGTTGTCAAACACATAGATGCTTGCTTCCGGCAGCTCTGCGCGGAAACTGCGAACAACCTCAGCGATCGTGAGAGCTTCGTTGTAGCAGGGGATCAGGACCGCAACTCGCATTGATTATTAAATAGGATACTACGCCCGCAAAGTTTTCTAAACGACCGCAGTTCGTTGATTCTGTTTCTTATTGCCGCGATGGTTTCTGCAGGAAGTTCTTGAGCGAGGGCCGCTTGCAGGGTACGGTCCCACCATACCAGGGAAGCTTCACGATTTTCCTTTTCATACGATATCGCCAGATTTCGCATCGCCATGACATTACTGGGATCGTACCGAAGACCGTGTTGCCACGCACTGCGCGCCTCTTGAGTCTTTCCCATGCTATACAAAGCTGATCCCCAATTCGTCCATGCTTCGACGTACGCGGGATCCAGTTTCAGGGCCTTTGATGCCATGAATGCTGCCTGTTGAAATTCTTGTTTCGAAAAATGAGCAGCCGAAGCATTACTGTACCAGGCTGAGGTTCCACGTGGAGGTATCGGACTCAAGTTTGCGTAGAGACTAAATAGCAATCCTAGAATGCAAACAATGAGTCTTCCGGTTGGCTTGAATGATTCTCTTTTGATGTACGCAAGACATCCTGCTCCCATCATCAGAAACGGGATCACCGGCAACATATACCGTTCTTCTGGCCAGTACAGAAGTAGCACTCCCGCTTGAGTCGCAAGATAGATCAGAAATAGAAAGGTTTTTCTGTTCCAGGGAATGGCAAGCAAGCCAACAAAAAATAGTGGAAACAGCAAACCATAACCAATGATAAATCGCAGATAACCGTGATAAAACTTTGTCTCCAGCGGATACGAATAAATTCCGGATGGGATATGACGTTGAAACATTCGTCTCAATTTCACGCTTTCCAGTTTGATCCAATCGAGTGGTTGTCCCTTGATGAAATTCCATCCTTCGCGGAACCAGAAGCGTTGCGCTTCGAGTGAAGTTAACTTTCGGCCGGCTCTACGGCTCGCTTCTTTTTGTACATCCGGGATTTGATCCAATATGTTCGATCGAATTCCTTTAATCATGGGATGTGCGCCCGTCGCTTCGGGGCTATTGGCGAAATAAAAATTTTCTCCCCAGTTGGAAGCTACAGGAGTCCACGCCCCGGCAACCGAAATGTTTCTCATAAGAACGGGAAGAGTAAAAATGGCTGTTCCTGCAACCAGTAGCACTGCGGCAGTAACGCGTGATCGCCAGGTTTTCGTTGCCAGAAACGCCACGGCCAGAGATGGCCAAAAACAAATTGTGGCATTTCCTCGCACCTCGATCGCCATGCCCAGAAAGAGCCCGCAAGAAAGGATCTCCTTATGTTTTCGTTCATCGTAATAACGTAACAAGAAGAAAAAACTGGAAAGCACCAACGTTGTGTAAAGAGTTTCCGAAAGAACTTTCATAGAATAAAAGAGAACGGGACCTGCGAGTGAATAAAGCAAGAATGCTGTCCATGCAGCCTTGTTCCCAAACATCCGTTTCGCGCAGAAGAAAAGAAGGATGGCTTGGATTGTCACCAGCAAGGATTGCAGTGCCGCGATTACGTAAAGATTGGAACCGGATAGGAACAATAGGCCGGCGAGGAAAAAGGCATAACCCGGAGGGTGATGATATTCTTGTACGAAGTAAGTTTTTCCCTCCAGAATCGATTCTGCCCATTGCAGATAGAGTTCTGAATCGGCGATGGGATGGGAGAAGAAAGGATTCGTTGTAACATATTGTTGAAGTAGAACTATCCGAAGTAACAAAAAGGCAAGGGAAACTAGAAAGAGATGCTTTTTTTCCAGCGCGCCAGTGGAAACAGATTGCATAAAAAGAGATGTGAATTCTATCACGCTCACCCGGGAAGTATGGATTATGTCTGATTGGGCCCGGCCTCGCATTACGCTGCTCTCTCCCGAACAGATTCAAAATGTTCATGAAGGTTCCTTAAAAGTTCTGGAGAAAATGGGTGTGCTTGTGGAATCTGAGCGCGCACGTGCGGTTTATGCAAAGGGGCAGGGAAGTGTGCACATCAATGAAGATCGCGTGACATTTGAAAGAGATATCGTGGAATGGGCGATGCGCGTTGCTCCTTCGACTTACGATGTGTTCAACAGAACCGGTGAGAAGGTTTTTACACTGGGAGACGGCCCTACTCGCTTTGGAAATGGGGTGACGAATCTTTTTTATCAGGACCCGGTAACGGATGAGATTTCTCCCTTCTCGCGGAAAAATATGGAAACCGGAGTTCGTCTCGCTCAAATGCTTCCGGAGTACGATGTAATTTCCACGCTGGGTGTGATTCGAGATATGGACCC
>JBKKAT010000046.1:0-3599 GCA_046714535.1 Acidobacteriota bacterium
CTCTTACAGTATCGACCGTGAAGCAATGGTCAAGAACGTACTTTTTGGAATGGGACAGCCGTCCTTCGGCCCGGAAAGTCCAACCAACACACTTTGGTACAACAAAAGTGTCGTGAAGTATCCTTACAGTTTGCCGGCAGCAATGCGGCTTTTGGCGAAATCAGGATTCTTCAAAAGAGCTGACAAAGACGGAAACCGAATTCTGTATGATTCCAAATCAAATCCCGTCCGCTTCTCACTTCTTACGAACGCAGGCAACACAGTCCGAAATCAGCAGTGTCTCAACATCGTCAGCGATCTTGATAGGTTAGGTATAAAGGTGAATTATTCGGCGATTGAGTTTCGGTCTCTGGTATCAAGGATCATCAATTCCTATGATTTTGATGCGATCCTACTCGGGAAGCCTCATGAGGTTGACCCTTCCGGCAGCATGGCAACCTGGTTGAGCTCCAGCTCCGGACATTTTTGGTGGCCCAATCAAAAAACACCGGCAACAAACTGGGAAAAACGGATTGACGAGCTTATGCGCCTACAGAATGAAACCTTCGACCAGAGCGAACGAAAGAAATATTATGACGAAGTACAATATCTTCTTTCCGATCAGCTTCCAATGATCTTCACGATAAATGAGACCATCTGGGTTTGCGCCAAAGAGAAAATTGGCAACTTAAAGCCCACTATCTCCCGCCACCAAACATTGTGGAATGCGGAAGAACTCTATTGGAGAAATTGATCAGCCGATAGCTTTGGCTTGGTACGATCCACAAATGCGTCAATCTATTTTAGCAAGTTCCCACACCTCGTTACGGTTTTGATTTGGGAGCAATTGATCTGTTAGTGTTGTTAAGCAAATGCAGCCATTATCGGAGCTGACAACAAATTTGGATATTGCTTCTGTGAAATCCATGACCAGCTCCAAACAAATACCATTTCTGTAATAGATTTTTCTCTCGAACAGATTTGAACTTATTCGTCTTTCGACAATCTTCTGTATTCCTTCCTGACAAGGAAGCACGACGGTCAAGTGTGCTCTCATACTGATTTTCTCCTCCCACAATGAAACACGATTCGATGCAGGAAATTCCTATTTTTGAGATTGCAAACGGTCTGCCAAATCCGCTCATCATCATTAACTTGGCCTCGACCTTGCCAGGGATTTCCTATTAATCAGTCCTTTTTACTCAAGGACTTAGCTCAATCGTCGCCGTATTGATATTCAATTAAGCTTGAACGACGGGCTACTCAAGAATTAGAGATCCCCGTATTCTTTTGTGTTTATCTACCTTGTTGACAGAAGAGACAACTATTAATTCTTTGTTCAAGATTCTTGAGGATAGGCTAAATAGTGTAGTTTTTGTCAACAAGAACGAATGAGAGGGTTCATTGGGCTAAAATTCGAGTACCTCGGCATCAAATTTGCTTCTTGCTGAAGTATGGAAAATACTCAGAAAATATATCGCAGAACCCAAAAGTTTTTTGAGAGGTGCCTTCGTTCCGAGCCAAACAACATGGGTATACAAAGGATTCTCGGAATGATAAATACCATAAGAAAGCGCAACCGTGAATCCAAAGCACGTGAGGGCACAACCAGATTGATACCCTTTAGTTTAAATTCCCAGCGGAGGTTCAGACGAGGGTGAGGAAGCGGCGAATGGTAAGTTAAGCGGCTTTTTTTGCTTTCCCTATTTCGTGTTTGAGCCAACCTATTTTTAAGTCTCTGACTTCTTGAACCGATAGCTTTTTACTCGGTTTCTGAGACTGCTTAAATTGACGGTTAATGACTCCAGTTGTAGTGCCACGAAGACGTGCCAGGTCCACTATCAATTGAAAAAGAGAGCCTCGAGCAGGTTTGGGCATATTGTGGCTTTGCACTTGTCGTCGATTTAGAGATTTTCTACCCGCTATACTTTTCGCTTGGGATTCGAGTAAGACTCTGAATCGAGCTTTGCAATTTGGACACTGAAGACTTCCGGCAGTTAGCCCGAGATCCTTCGTTATTGCCCTTAAAAATTCCGTGTACAGCTGAGGATCTGCTTTCTTGAGTAATTCTAAAGGATTCATTATATATCCTCGTTGCGTCTGAGTTCATGTTTGCCCCGAGAGGCAAGAGCTGATTGTACCAAACACCTGTGATAATTAGTATAAAGATCATTAGATCATTCTCATCGCTTGACTTTTGTGGATTCGTCCTCTCAGTTCATTTACCCACTCTTGAATTTCGATGGAGGTAATTTCCCGACTCCTTGACTCGCTACCAGGCGCACTTGTGGAGTATAGATCAAATTCCGTCGGAAGCAGTGTTGACTCCCGGAAGCATCAGCAATCGCAACTCTTTAAAATTGCGCCACCATGATGAGCTCCAGGGTTTCGGGAACGGGCGCGGAAACTTTGAAGCATGAGTTCTTAATGATTGGACCAGGTTCGATGCTGCAGGATCTTGATGATTTTAAGCTATAAGTGCGAACTCTCCTAGATGGCATACCTCGAGGACCGCAGCTGGTAAAAGCCTTTGCACCGTTTCAGAAAACAGGTGGAGAAGCGAATAAGGATCGGCTCATTGCTTCCAGCTGTCAACGCTTACCAGCGTTGATCGATCTGAGATCGAGAATCGCTTAAGTCGATTCCTCAACCCTAAGTAAGACACCTCTTTTTGATAGCCTTTTATAAATGTCTTTTTCTATGTTCTTTTACCTTCAAGAAGCGGACATTTTACAGCGACTGCTCCCACCGATATCCACGGAGAGATAAAGACTCCACAGGGGTTAGACTAATTAAATGATCGCACACTTCATCTACTTGAACCTTAACATTGAAAATGACTCGAACCCGTTTTTCCCTTTCTTTGCAGCATTTATCCAAATATTGTCGTCCATAAAAATAGGTTCACCCATCAATTTCCATTCCGTATTTCTTATTTGATCATATAGGGAAACTACGCTTTGTAATTTTCCTGACTTAAAATGAAGCATCAAATATTCTCCATCTCGTGAAACAAGAGTATTGGGTGTGATGGGTTTGCCTGGGTATTCCCGCATGAACTGCTGTCGTGCTTTCTCTGCTGCTGCAGGCTGCAATTCGCGTAGGGCTATTCCTCGTTCTATATAAACAGTTGCAAGCACCCCGCCAGACCATGGAAAGAGTTTGTCGATGTATAGCTGTTGAAACAAATGGACGAATTCAGGCAAATCGTCTCGTTTGACTTCTACAATTTTAATAATCTTACCGCTTGGCCATTGAGCAACCACGACCGACATTGGTCTTCTCAAAAACAGGAATAGAACATTATTCTGGTGATCGAATGTCACATCAAACTGAAACGAGTTTTGCAGGCTTTTTAGTCGGGAAAAAAGTCGGCGATGATCCCTCAATGGCCCTTGGCTGGTTTGTTCGAATTTATCATCCAATGGCTTTGAATCTAGTGCTTGCTTTGAGGCATCAGCGTAAATATCGGTTAACGCTGCTTTATCAAAACCGTCATTCGTTAAACTTCTGACCAGATCGTCGATCGGAATGAGCGACCGGTCTACTTGCCGACTTTTGAGATCGAATCGATGAAATAACTTCCCGCCATGGAGACCAGCAAACCAGACGTCTTGGTC
>JBKKAT010000047.1:0-3260 GCA_046714535.1 Acidobacteriota bacterium
ATTCAGAAGGAGGACATCGAACTGTGTGCGCAAGTCCAGCGTGGTCTTCAATCGGAAAGCTATCAGCAAGGTCGTCTGTCTGTGAAACGCGAAAATGGCGTGCACCATTTCCACACGCTCTTGCACGAATTTCTGAGTGCATGATTTCGGAAGGCGGCCGTCCCTGGCCGCCTGTCGGGCACGGAGGCCCGCCCTCCTGAATTAGGTGGCTCGTTTTAGCACAGCGATTTGGCCGGCGTGAAACAAGTTATGCTGAATGACACCGTGAATCATGAAGTAAAGGTTATAGGGTTTGCCCGGAACCTCCCTTTCTTCCAGATCCTGATCACTCAGCCGTGAAATTTCCGCCACCAGTTTTTGATAGCCATCTTCCAGCTTTCGCAAAGTATTCTGCCAACCTTCCTCAGTACGGGAAACAATTGGTGGCCAGTCCTGTTCGGGCGTGGCCTCAAACGGATCTCCTTCCAAACGCTTGCATACATAATGCTGCCATGCTGCGATGTGTTGCGTGATTTCCCAGATGCTATGAGCAGCCGGAAGCGGATGTGCCAGCGCTTTTTCAACATTCACACTTGCCAGCACCTCGCGCACGGATGGTCCATGCCATGCCTCGCCTTCAAACGAGCGTTTGAGTTGATCTAAAATGCGTTTCACCTCTTTCATTTTGTGTCCTCCGGAACCGGCGGTGGACCTTCCGCCACATATCCTTTATAAGTTGTGCCTTTTGTTTGCTCTGCGAATTCCTTGCGGACTTTTTCCCGCTGTGCGGGATCCAGATAGAAATCGACAGCGGTTGCAGCAAGAGCCTTGGCGGCGTAGACCAATCCTTTGTGTCCAATTGACATTCCCCCACAGGCAACAACCGGCCACGCATGCCAGGGGGCCTCGGCAGGAGCTGTAGTCACGGAAAGGTGAACGGTCGGTGTAATCCAACTGACGTCGCCAACATCTGTGGAACCGCCTTGTGGATCGCGAACTTGATCATTGAATGGTTTAATGTCCGAACTGAGCCCTTTTTCAGCTACGCCTGTCGCTTTCTGAATCGCACGGGCAAATTGTTGTTCTTCTTCCGTGAATTTCAATGGCCCAAGCCATTGCAAATTGTTGAATAAAGTTTTCTGGCCTGTGAAATTGACAAGCATTTCATAGGATCCGCTTTGAATTGTGAATTTTGATTCGACACCGGCAGCAAGCGCCGCTCCTTCCGCAATTTTCCGCGCGCGTTCGAGCAGCGGTTCGACTCCTGTTCGTTTGGAATCGCGCACCCAGCACCAGAGTTTGCTGTATTCCGGAATCACATTCGGCACATCACCGCCTTTTTGGATCACATAGTGCATGCGCACTGTTGGTTTCACATGTTCCCGCATCAGATTGAGCGCGTGTGTAAAAATTTCGAGAGCATCGAGCGCGCTACGTCCGTTCCATGGATCGAAGGCTGCGTGAGAAGCTTTGCCTTTGAATTCAACGGCAAAATCGACAATCGCCTGACTGCTATCTGTATCGCTGACGGTTTCCGTTGAGGGATGCCAGGCGAGGCAAAGATCCAGATCTTTGAACATGCCTTCACGCGCCATATAGGACTTTCCGCCGATCGCTTCTTCTGCCGGTGTTCCATAAAACCGGATTGTTCCTTTCAACTTGCCGGCCTGGATTAACTCCTTGACCGCAATCGCTGCGCCCAGACTTGCCGCGCCGAAGAGATTATGTCCGCAACCATGACCCGCGGCCCCCGCTTCCAGAGGCTCCTTCTGAGACGATGCCTTTTGCGAAATCCCGGGTAACGCGTCAAATTCTCCCAGTATTCCAATAATGGGCTTGCCTTCGCCAAAAGTTGCAACGAATGCAGTCGGCATTCCAGCAACACCTCGTTCTTCTTTGAATCCTTGTTGCTCTGCATAATCTGCAAGAACCTTCGAGGATTTCGTTTCCCGCAAGGCCGTTTCCGCAAAACGCCAGATCTGATCACTCAACTGAATCAAATCCTTCTGGTGAGCTTCCACGGAAGCTACTGCGGTCTCCTTTTCTTTTACGAATGAAACCCGTCCGGCTGAAAAAGCATATAAGGGGAAAAGTAAAATCGCAAAAATCATTGTTCTATTTAAATAGGTCATAGCTCTCCTTTTTTACACAGCACTCAGCACTCATTGCTCGGCACTATTATTATATCCTTGAGAACTTTTATGAAATGCTATGCTATTTTGCTTTGTTTCCTGTTTGGGTTGACCACCTTTTCTTATTCTCAGAGTACGGATGATCTGGAGCTTAAGTCGATAGAAAAACTGGTTGCAAGCACGGAGAAACTTACTCTGAACAAATCGGTCAAAGCAACGTTAAAGAGAGTGCGGAAACAGTTGAATCGAGTCGGGGAATTGTGGCAGGTCGGTGCGGTACCCAATTCGCTTGGAATATTGATGGAAATTCGTGGCACTCTTTACCGCTATGGGACATCTGAATCACTGGCGTTTCAGCAAAATGTCCGTTCCGCGATGAAGCGTTTATGGCCATTTCTTCTGAAATCGGGCCGTTTCCGAAGTGATACACACAAATCGCAAGGGATGACCCTTGTGCGGCTCATCGTTCCTGAGGGAACGATCACCATGAGTTTTCCTTCCGTCGCAAAACCGGGAGAAACAGTATCGGGCAGGATTCACGCAACGCCTGAATCCTTCGCCAGCCTTTATTTGCTTACCGTACTCGGATCACCGGTGGTGCCGGATGGAAAGCTGAGAAAATGGAACTTGCCCCAACAGTTTGAACTTGTTTTAAACGATCAATGGGGGAATGAAATTGTTCGCGCGGTCCATCAAGTGAAGATTCCTGCTAATGTATTAGATGGAGCGGGAAATGGAGGCGACTCTGAGCTGGAACATGTGAAGCAGCCGAGGGAAGCGCAGCCGAACATCGAAATTCCACATCTGTGGTTTCAGATCAGCTCCCGCGCGAAAGCGGGCGAACCGATTTTCGTGGAAGGTCCGTTTGATGGTGATTTTTCCACGACACGCGTTGGGATTGGCCAGTATCAGGGTCATGTGATCGGGGAATCACCGGGAAGACTGATTCTTGCGACTCATCCGAAAATGATTGGAGACTGGACGATTCTCCTGATTGAAAATGAACACTGGGTCCGGTGTCGCGTGAAACTGCAATCAGAAGAAGTCGATTCGTCCGCAACATTGGCAACCTGCGTGCCTACGAAATAAAACCGCCATTGAACATCGCGTTAACGGAGGGCGGGCCTCCGTGCCCGCCAGGCGGCCAGG
>JBKKAT010000048.1:0-2791 GCA_046714535.1 Acidobacteriota bacterium
ATCCGGACCTGGTGCCGCTTCATGCATCAACTTGGCTAGGCCAAAATCCAGAATCTTTGCTTGACCACGATCTGTGAAAAAAATATTCGCGGGTTTCATGTCCCTGTGAACGATTCCTTTCGAATGCGCCGCATCCAGCGCATCCGCAATCTGTATTGCGAGATTCATCAGGTGATCCTGTCCCATTGGTTTGCCCGCAATCGCATGCTTCAGCGTTTTCCCTTCCATCAGCTCCATCGCGATGAAATAAACTTCCGCATTTTCATCCGATGGAATTCCATGGTCAATATCATGAATGGTGCAAATGTTCGGATGATTCAAAGCGGAAGCCGCTCGTGCTTCCCGTTGAAAACGTTCCTGGAAGGCAGGGTCCTGCGCAAACTCTGCCGGCAGAAATTTCAAAGCGACATGACGCCCAAGCTTCGTATCTTCCGCCCGATACACGACACCCATTCCGCCGCCACCCAGCTTTTCAAGAATTCTGTACTGATTGATGCTCTTCCCGATCATGTTTGCGCTGCGTTCTGCAGAAACAAAACTTGGCTATTCTATCTTTTTATCGCGGTGATTAAAACAAAATGCGGCTTCCGCCGAGGTTGTTGATTCTTTTTAGGAAGGGCTGCTGCCGGTTGAAAGCCGGCGGACGTTCATGCCGGTCTGGAGATCGGCGCTCATTATATGCTAAGGAATGTCCAACGGATTAATGTCCGCCGGCATCTTGCCGGCGGACTTGGAAGTTCATGACTATTTTGCTGCCGGGATCGGCATGTCCGAATTAAATATATC
Source organism: Acidobacteriota bacterium (assembly GCA_046714535.1). Lineage (GTDB taxonomy): Bacteria > Acidobacteriota > HRBIN11 > JAKEFK01 > JAKEFK01 > JAKEFK01. The sequence goes on from JBKKAT010000048.1 coordinate 787, forward strand.
GCACTGAATGATCCATTTCCCGTTCGATTTTTTCGACACGTTCATCCACTTACCGTGATCCAGATGTGAGCCATCGGCGGCAAGAATTTCGTATGTTCCTGTTCCGTAACCCCAATCACCATTGGTTTCTGCAGTGGTTACAGCGATCTTGACCTTGGCGAGGCCCTGTTCTTTACCTGCGGTGAGCTGCCCGAGAATTCCATCGGTGCCGTTGACCGCTTTCTGATTGGGCGGCATTCTGCAGCCATCGGCGGCATACAGCGCCGCAACGGCCTTCAAGTTGCCTGCGTTATACTCTTTTTCCCACGATGCAGCACGTCCTGCCAGGTTTGAATCGTCGGCAGCAATTGCCGGAGCCGCGGCTAAAAGAGCCAGGACAAAAACCCATGCAATATAAGCAGTTCTATTTACTCTCATGTCTCCTCCTAAAGAAATTGTTTAAAACGGTTGTGCTTTTTCAAGCAATGTATTTGCTGTGATTCTCTCATAATAAGTCGGCCATAGGAAACGCTTCCTATTTGAGAACGAAGGGAGACTTCACGGTTGGTTCTCGTTGTTTTCAACACGGTTGTGGTAGATTATCTCGCAGTGACGATACAAGCTGGAGCAAAACTGGGTCCGTATGAAATTGTTGCGCCGTTGGGAGCGGGCGGAATGGGCGAAGTATATCGCGCACTTGATCGGCGCATCGGTCGCGAAGTCGCGATCAAAGTTCTGCCTTCCGCATTCGCAGAAGATTCCGATCGATTGGCAAGGTTCGAACAGGAAGCGCGCGCGGCCGGAATGTTGAATCATCCTGGAATCCTAAGCGTCTATGATGTCGGTCATGATAGGGGTGTACATTTCCTGGTCTCGGAATTATTAGAGGGCGAAACGCTGCGGGAAAAACTGAAAGCGGCTCTTCCTCAGCGCAAAGTCATTGATTATTCTTTGCAGATTGCGAAGGGACTGTCTGCAGCGCACGACAAAGGAATCATCCATCGCGATTTGAAACCGGAAAACCTGTTTATCACGAATGATGGTCGCGTCAAGATTCTCGATTTTGGTTTGGCGAAGCTGACACAAACCGACACCGCCTCTCCCGGGCTCTCTAAATTGGAAACCGGTGCGCAGATGTCAACCCCGGGTATGATCCTGGGAACGGTTGGCTATATGTCTCCCGAACAAGTGCGCGGGAAATCTTCCGATGCCCGTTCCGATATTTTTGCTTTCGGGGCAATCCTGTATGAAATGATTTCCGGCAAGCGCGCCTTTCACGGCGAAACATCTGCCGATACCATGAGCGCTATTCTAGGAAAGGAACCTCCTGAGTTGTCTGATTCAACGCTGAATGTTCCTCCTGCGATGACTCGAATCGTAGAACACTGCATGGAAAAGAATCCGGCGCAACGTTTTCAATCGATGCATGATGTTGGGTTCTACCTGGAAACGCTTTCTGGAGTGTCAACGACAACTGCCAGCGCCATTACCGCGCCTGCTGTTGCTCCATCTCGATCCAGTGAGAAGAAATTGCTTCCCTGGATTGTCACCGCGTTGATGGCAATCATCGCGGCGGGCTCCTGGTTTTGGGCCACCAGAAGCAAGATCGCGCAGCCAGAAAATGGGGTGATGCGTTTTCTCGTGCCATTGGAAACGAGACAGAGATCCATATACGACGCTTACGGTTCGATCGCCATCTCACCGGATGGCCGTTCGATCGTATACACGGGTGTAGAAGATCAGGTGATTCGGCTCTACCTGCGGAACATGGATACACTCGAATCGAACCCGATTGCTGGAACGGAAGGGGGTCGCTCTCCTTTCTTTTCTCCCGATGGAAAATGGCTCGGCTTTCTTACCGCACATCATTTGAAAAAAGTTCAACTCTCCGGAGGCGATCCGGTAACATTATGCCGCGTCGCAAAGCCTCGCGGCGGGAGTTGGGGGGACGACGGAACCATCATGTTATCGCCGTTTTACTATGGGGGTCTCATTAAGATTTCTGCGGAGGGTGGAACGCCTGAAC
>JBKKAT010000049.1:0-3715 GCA_046714535.1 Acidobacteriota bacterium
GCATGATAGCGGTCGACACAAACTTGCTTGTCTACGCTCATCGCGAAGACTCCCAGTGGCACGTTGCAGCGTATTCTGTGATAAAGGATCTGGCGGAAGGCGCTTCCATTTGGACGATCCCGTGGCCCTGCATTCATGAATTCCTGGCGATCGTTACGCATCCTAAAATCTATTCTCCGGCGACACCATTAACGCGTGCCTTAAGTCAGGTGGAAGGCTGGTTGGAATCCCCCTCGTTGATTTTGTTGAGCGAATCTGAGGGATATTGGAAAGAATTTCGTTCAGCGATGGAAGCGGGAAGAATTTCAGGACCCCAGGTGCATGACGCCCGGGTTGCTGCGCTATGCCGCTTTCATGGCATTGACGAACTCTGGACAGCAGACCGGGATTTCGGCCGGTTTACGGGAGTTTCGGTAAGGAATCCGCTTATCAGTTGAACTTGCTGTTCAGCACAAACGCTATCGTACCAAATGGAAGACTGCTTGATAGCGTGGTTTGTTGTGGCGTTCCAGGGAATACACCAGTTCCTGCTTGTTGTTGTCTATCTCGATTGTCCATACGTTCGTTGCAGCTTCGGGTATGAGACTTTTCGTATGCGGGTCTGCTGGAAATTCTTGTTTATACGCCGTGCCATTGGGAGTCGCCCATCCACCATACATCGTGACTTTATCGGGAGTACCATCTGCGTGACGATGATCGTGTTTCAACAGCAATCCGGTTTCATCCAGTTTAAGGATCCAGGTCCTTGATTTGTCTTCCCCAACATGAAAAGGGATGCGAATCTCTTTTTCCCCGCAAACATCGATAGTGATCAAAAGCTTCTTGCCTGCGAAAGGATCGTCCGAATTCTTTGGAAATTGAGTAACCCCTTCCAAACTCTTTCCGCAGAACTTTTTGATACCTTCGAAGAAAGCTTTATGAGAATCTAAAATTTGAGTTTCAGCATGATTCATCCCAACGCATATAAGAAAAGCCAGAATCAACGTCGTCATGAAAGAGAGTCGTCTCATGAATCCTCCAGGTTAGATTAAAGCAGCTTCAAACACCCGCGCTATGTTAAGCCGGTGCGTTCAAAGTTTTCAGTAACGCGCGCCGATGCGTCCAGCATGCGACGAATCGGATCGTAGTGGGAGTCATCAACAAGAACAAATCTCTCGATCGGTCCTTCAGCGAGCAGTTCCCGCCCCCGGGTTTCCCGATTCATGTTCAGCAGCAACTGTTGCAAGCTGTAGCGAATGGATTCCGGAATCGTTCGTAAAATCACCCAGGGTGGGATCGGGCTTGGTCCCCACGTATCAATCACACGAATCTGTGAACGAATCTCCGGATTTCTGACAAATTCCATTTCGAGTACCGTGCTGTCGATCGCAGATGCATCGACCTCACCGTTTAGAATCAATCGAAGGGAGTCCCGGTGAGCGCCGGACTCTTGTACTTTCGAAAAAAATCCCCAGTCTCTTCCTGTTTGCGACAATTGATAACTGACGAGATGGTAGCCTGAATGGGAACGTCTTTCATTGTATGCCCAGGAAGCGCCTTGAAGATCGTGAAAATGCTGAAACCTGCTTTCGCGACGAACAATCACATCTGAAAAATAGACCGGCTGGCCATTGTAACGGGAACCGCGCATCACGGGCGCTGCCAGCAAAGAGATATTTGAATTCACAACATCCGCCTTGCGGATATAAGGAAGTCCGCAGATCCAGCAAACATGAATCTCGCCTGAATCCAAAAGCTGCTCCCTTTTCTGCCAGCTGATGTCGTTGACGAAAGTCGCAGAAAGTTTAAGAGATTCGCTGATATAGGCGGCGATTCTACGGCAGACAAAATCTTTGCTGTCTGCCATGCAGGATGAAAGTTTTAGACTTTGCTCTGAAAAATACATTTGTAAATGTGTGATTATAAACATCCCTCATCTTTTGAACAATGCCGTTTGGCATTTTGTCTCCATTTCAAGCCTGCCCGGCCCCAAATCCTTGCTGGAACGCTGCACCCTCAATAACTTCAAAAGTGTGAAGATCGTACCAATCGCGCTTGCACTGTTTTTTGCGCTCAACGTTTCTGCAACAGATTGGCCTCAATTTCTCGGACCCAACCGCGATGGAACAATCTCCGATGAAACTTTTGTGCGTGCGTGGCTAAAAAACGGAATCAGGGAGCAATGGCGCATTCCTGTTGGCGCTGGATATTCCGGCCTCGTCGTTCAAAGCAATCGAATTTTTAAGATGGAGAGAAAAGGTAAGGATGAATGGATTGTTGCCATGCAGGCTTCGGATGGAAAACGGCTGTGGAACGTTCGCACCTGTTCATCACCCGATGATGTATATGGCGGTCTCGGCCCCCGTGTGACTCCTTCTGTTGATGGAGATCTCGTATTTACAGTGAGCGCGCAGGGAGATCTCCTGGCGTTCCGTGCGGCAAACGGCGAACAAGTCTGGAAAAGGGGATTGGCTTCTGAACTGGGATGGCGTCCACCGGCTGAAGGGACATCCTCTTCGCCGTTGATTCAAAAGGGACGCATTTATCTAATCATTGGCGGCAGCAAAGGAAATGCATTCGCATCGTTCGACCGCAAAACGGGGAAGACTCTCTGGACATCTCAGGAGGATCGAACCTCTTATTCTTCAGCCGTGTCATGGGATTTCAGCGGATTCCCTCAGGTCTTGTTCCTTTCCGGTTCAAATCTGTTTTCCCTCAATGCGGATTCAGGGAAGTTACTCTGGAAGTATCCCTGGCCGACTTTTGATTGGGTGAACGTCGCTACGCCCGTTATGATTCCTCCTGATCGCGTTTTTATTTCCGCAGGATATGATCAAGGCGCAGCGATGCTTCGGCTGAATAAGAAAAATGACGGAACACTGGAAGTTTCAGAAATCTGGCGCAACCGTGAGATGAAAAATCATTTCAATAATTCCGTTTACCACAATTCTGCAATCTATGGATTTGATAATGCGATCTTGAAAGCGATCGATGCGCAAACAGGCAAAACACTCTGGCGCGAAAAAGGATTTGGCACCGGATCGATCGTTCGCGCGGGGAACTATCTGATCATTCTTTCGGATGACGGCGAACTCGCGTGCTCTAAAGCAAATCCAAAGGCATTACAAATAGAAGCAAAGTTGCCGGTACTTAAAGGCAAAACTTGGACTCCGCCTGCTTTTGCCGATGGTAAAGTCTTTCTCCGAAATCAAACCGAAATCGTTTGCCTGGCATCTAATCCCCTATGAGAAAAAAGACAACTTTACACGTAGCCATCCTGATTTTATTTTCGGCACTCTACGCTTTATCGAACGATGCGTGGCTTTGGCTGGAGGAAGTGGATGGAATCAACCCGCTTGCGTGGGTGAATGGACAGAACCTGCGGACCGCTGCTGAGTTGAAAACAAAACCTGAATTCGAATCGCTTTACAAGCAAGCTCTGGAAACTTTAAACTCCGCCTCGCGCATACCGGGTGTCGGGCAACGCGGCAAGTGGATTTACAATCTCTGGCAGGACGCAGAGCATCCGCGCGGTGTTTATCGCCGCACCACAATTGAAGAATTCCGGAAAACGGAACCCAAATGGGAAATGGTGCTTGATATTGATGCGCTGTCTAATAAAGAAGATAAACAGTGGGTGTTCCACGGCATCAATTGCCTGGAACCGGATTATCAGCGCTGTGTCGTTTCCCTGGCCCCCGGCGGAACAGACGCTTCGGAAATCCGCGAATTCAAT
>JBKKAT010000050.1:0-7231 GCA_046714535.1 Acidobacteriota bacterium
CCGATCGCGTTCAGAACATCGGCCTCTCCGTGTTTATTGTTTAATCGTTTGTGGATGCTGAGCGCTTTCAAGAGGTGGTGGCTGATGGCTTTCTCCGCTTCTCCCATCAGAATCGTGTCCTTGCCAAGATGGAAATAGGCTTCAGGGTGATTTGGATCGATGCGAACGAGTTTTTCGAGGGAATCGACAGCCTGTTTCAAATCTCCTGCCCCTTCACACGCAAGAGCCAGCTGAAAGAGCACTTCGGAATCATTCGGATACTTACGGTTGAATTCCTGATACAGCGAAATTGCCTTTTCGAGATCATCCTGCAGAAGAGCTTGCTGGGCGCGCAGAAAGTTTCCGATTTTTGCTGCATTGGGGCCGGCCACTTTTAATCCCTGATCGAGTGTCTGAGCCGCGCGCCCGGGATCACCGGCCGATTCATAAGCTTCGCTCAATTTCAGATAGGCACGCGCAAATTGCGGGTCCTCCTTGATGGAGTTTTGAAAGGAGACGGCCGCCTTTTCAGATTCTCCACGACGCATCAAATCGGCACCTTGCTGAAAAGATTTCAAAGCCGCAAGAGAGCGTGTTTCGGGCAGCGACGCATTGGCCGTGTCCACCGCTTGAACCTTTTTCTGGATTTGATCTGCAAGCTGCACCGAAATCTGCAACAAATCTTCCGGACGGTTGCCGGACGCTTTCACATAACTCGGATTTTTCGGATTGTTTCGTTCTGTGATTTTCAAATCTGCGCGCAAAATTTCCCCTGCTTTCAGCAACGTCCCTTGAAGGACCAGATCAGCGTTCAAAATTTCTGACAGGCGCGTCAATTCCTCTTCAGAATAATCAGGGCCCGACATCTTCAAGTCTTCTAACGTTTGATAAGTGCGCTCAGAACTGATCACGCGCAGTTGAGCATTCTGTGATAAATCTGCGATCAACATATCGGTTATGCCGGATTCGGCCCAATCCAATTCGGGGCCGCTGGTTTTATTTACAAACGGGAGCACAAGGATCGACTTCACTTCCGTTTGTTGGATGGGCCCTGCTGGAGCCGATTGCGGTATTCCTGGCATCCATTTGTCGCGTAGCAAGAACGCAAGTAAGGCAATCAATACAAGGACAAAACCGCCCACCACATATTTTGGTACGGTAAACGGGAGCTTCACCTGCTTCCGGCTCAGGTCCTGTAATAGAGCGGGAATATTCTGATACCGGAGATCGCGGTTTGGGTGAAGACATTTGCGAAGAATTCCAATGAGGTATGCGGGAAGCTGTGGCTGCAATTTTTTGACTTTTGAGTCCAGATCCGAAGGAAGCCTGGTCCGGAAAGCGTGCGACGTTGTATGATCAAAAGGCAATTGTCCGGTCAGCATTTCGTAAAGGATCAAACCCAGCGCGTAAATGTCCGCTCGCGTGTCTGCTTTTTCTCCCCATGTTTGCTCCGGTGACAGGTAAGCAGGTGTGCCGAGCAAAACACCGGTCCCTGTTTGATCGGCAGAATCGAGAGAGCGGGCTATTCCAAAGTCGGTAACGAAAACGCGATCGTTTTCATCCAGCAATATGTTTGCCGGTTTTAGATCGCGATGAATCACACCCTCTTCATGAGCTGCTGAAATCCCATCCGCAATTTGCGTGAGAATGGAAACCGCTCGTTCCACCGTAAGCGGTCCCGTCTCCCGAATCAGCTCCCGAAGGGTTTTACCCGGGATGTAGCTCATCGTGAGAAACTTCAATCCATCGATTTCTCCGAGATCATGAATGCGGGCGACATTCTTGTGCGAAACCTTGCGGGCGAGAATCAGTTCATTCTTGAACCGGTCCAGGGCTTGATCATCGCCCAGTAGCTCCGGACGGATGAGTTTTAAAGCAACATCAATTTTGAGATCCTCATCTCTTGCCAGATAGACGCGTCCCATTCCGCCAATGCCAAGAAGCTTTACAATTTTGTACCGATCGCTGAGAGAGGATCCGGGTTGTAGATGACTCGCGAAGTTGTGATACGTTTCGGTGAGATCTTTCCTGACGCTATCCGGCATATTGACTCACGCGACATCCCCGCCGTTTTGTTTTTGTTTGATCGTGCTTAACTTGTCGAGCGTGCTTCGAACCGATTCCTGTAACGCACCATCCAGATCCGCTTTTTGATCCAGTTGCGCCAGCACATCACTTGCCTGTTGAATCAAATTCCAAACCTGCTGATTCAATCGTACATTTTGAATCGCAATTGCGGCGTTTTCAGCAAGTGATTCCAGAACATCAACGTCCAGTTGTGTGAATTCCTGTTCACGGCGATTGCTGTCCGCGTAAATAATTCCGATCACGTTGCCGTTCATAAGAATCGGCACGCTGACGAGAGTTTTGAGTTTAAGGATCTGCACGCTGGTCTGATCGCCAAAAAAAGTATCCTGTTGCGCATCGGAAATCGCAACTGAGGTTCGAGTCTGAATTGCTTTTTCAACGGCACTCAAGCTTAAGCTGGAACCCTCCTGCCTCAAACCTTCCGGGTTGATGTTTACGGAACGGACCATCTGCAAATCACCCTTTTCCCCTTCGATCAGAAGGAATCCCCGCTCTGCCTGACTCAAACGCATGACTCCATCCATGATTTCATTCAAGATCGGATCCAGTACGTGGTGAGAATTCATCGCCTTTGTGGATTGCAGCGCGAAGCGGAATTTGTTGATGTTCGTTTCTTGATCCGCCGTCCAGTCATTCTGTTTGATTTTGTTGAAGGTAAGATCCGTGCCGCTCAGGGAAATAAGGTCCCCCTCCTGCAATGGGGAGGTTTGAACGCGATTTCCATTGATGTAGGTGCCGTTTTTGCTGGCGAGGTCTTCCAGTAAGTAGTCATCGCCGTCAAAACTGATGCGGACGTGACGTTTGGAAATTCCGGTACGGTCGAGAATCAGATCGCAATCAGCACTTCTGCCGATCACGAATGGATTTTTATCGATCAGAATATTTTTGCGGGGTTTGAATGCTTCGGCTAGGACCAATTTTGCGAGGCCCATGGGACCTGATTATAACCGCAAACTGAAAATCAGTGTGGCAGCGTGTCTCCGTAAATCACCGGCAACATTGACCGTGTTCAGGTCGTTTGCGCGGTATAGGTTCGGAACTTTTTGGCCCCCGTCAGCCGTAATGTCATCGATGAAGGATTGCAAATGATCGATCGCTTGCGCTTTGGAACCGGACTGATAGCTGGCAACAGCCGAATCCAGCTTCGTTTGAAGATTCTGCGCCATGGCTGCTTCGATTCTGCTCGCGTGAGTGGAGAACGCGTATTGTAATTTTGTGAACTTTGAATCAATTGCCTGGCTGTTCGGTCTCAGGTCCAGAACGATCATGAAATCGGAAAAATCTCCTGATGTTCCGCGGACGCGATAGCTTCCGATGCCTGCAAAATTCGTAATATCATCAAAATTTCCACCATTCGGAGATTTCATTAACCGGAATCTGGAGTCAAAAGTCAGATTGGAAGTGGAAAGCTCAATTTCAACCACACCCGTAAAACTCAACGTGCTCGAAGGGCTTGGACTAACATTGATCATGACGGGAAACAACCCTGGAACGTTATACAACGATGCATTCCCTATTCTCTGGATCAGCGAAAGACTTTTGGGATCTACGTGTACTGCTGTTATGGAAATGGAATCCTGAGTCAGTCCGATCACATTCTCAAACTTCAGGTGAAGCGTAAGAGAATAGAGACCATCTACATCAATGGTCGCATTGACTTGCTTATCCCCGACTGTGACATCGACCGTACTGGCCGCATAGCCGGAAGAAGCTAGTAGTACCAGCACTAAGGCAAATACAAATTTGGCGTTTCGGATCATTTGGGTTGCGTTGATTTTATCACTTATTGCAAGTGCGTCAACAACATTTTGAAGGTTAGTATCAGTGATACTCATTTGCAAGCTTTTTATGACCCGGTGAGGTCTAATTTTCGGGTTCCTTTAAAATGGAACTTTCCAGCCCTCTCCGGGGAAGTATTAATGACAATGAGCGAAATCGAGCCGCACCAACTGTTGCAAAGTATTGCCGAGGCTGATGAAAGTGCTTTTCTCGAGCTGTATAACGCATGGCAGGGGGTCATTTACCGTTTTGCATGGCAAATGACCGGTTCCAGAAGCATGGCAGAAGATATTGTGCAGGACGTATTTCTTTTGTTGATTCGCAAGAAACTCCATTTTGATCCGTCAAAAGGGACTTTCTCTTCCTTTATATATGGTGTCGCCAGGAATCTGTCTTTGAAGAGTGTGCGGAAGAACCACCGGCTTTCCGGAATTCTCCAAATGTTTCACAATCGCCGGGAGAGTGAACCCCGCTCTTCAGATCCTCTGATGAAACTGACGGAAGGAGAATCGGCGGCTCATCTTAGAAAATGCATTCTTACGCTCCCGAGTCAATACCGGGAGATGATTATCCTATGCGATTTGCATGAATTGAGTTACGTGGAAGCTGCAGAAATCACCGGCTGCGCTATCGGGACGGTGCGCTCACGATTGCACCGCGGACGTGAATTGCTGGTTCATAAACTGCGGGCTGAGCAAAATGCAGGTGAAAAAAGCGAAGGAGGAACTCCCTATGAAATCCCCGCAATATGATCAGACTTTGAAGGACGCGCTGAATCAGCTTAAGAATATCGATGATCAGCTTCAGGCTTCCCCGGAAACCCGAAATTCTCTTTTGAAAGCTTTGCGCTCATCAAAGAGACATATGCCGCAGACAACATTGTGGATGAAATTTGCGGCAGTCTTTTTGCTTTCGATTTTCTGTGGCGCACTTTGGATTCTTAAAACGGAGCCCCGGCCTATCCCACGCCCCGAAACAAAAACAACTGGCGAAGTCGAGCCCTTCAACGGCTACTTCCCTCTTACATATGGATTGACTCCCGAAGAGTCTCTTCAAACGGTTCGCGTAAAGTTGCCTCGCTCCGCTCTCAACGATTTTGGAATCAGCGTGAACAAAATCCGGTCCGACGAAGTCACCGCCGACTTGCTGGTAGGTGAAAGTGGCTTGCCGTACGCGATCCGGGTTGTTCAACAAAACTAGGAGAAAAAAATGAAACTTCTAAGACATTTCGTAATTGTTTTTGTAATTTCAGTTGCGTCCTTCTCGTTTGCAGCATCGAACGGGATGGAACCAATGATTGACGAAGATGTATTTATTGAGGCTCTGCCGGCAGACGCAGCCGAGGGTCCGCAGGGCATGCGTCACAAATTCATGTTCATTTCCGCGGAAATGGAACATGGCAAAGTCATCAAAGGAGCTCCTTACAGCGCCGAAGCCATTACCGAACGAACACAAACACTGGGCGATGGAAATCGGATTGTTCACAAGAGCTCTTCAAAAATATTCCGGGATTCTGAAGGACGCACGCGCAAGGAACAAGAGCTCGGTGCGATTGGAAATTGGGAGGCCAAGGAAGATCTTCCCCGCAGAATTTTCATTCAAGATCCGGTGGCAAAAGTCCATTACATCCTGGAACCGGAAAATCAGGTTGCCAGAAAAATTAAACTGGACGTGACCATGAAAAAGGCTCCCGGAGCCGGCGTGCATGATGAGGAACACACTTTTGAAATGCGTGCACCTCATCCGATGGGGCCAGGTCAGTTCAGGAAGGAAGTGATGATTCGTGAAAGTTTGTCGGACAAAGATGCGAAGAAAGAATCTTTGGGAAAACAAACCATAGAAGGACTGGTTGTGGAAGGAACGCGAACAACCATAACAATTCCTGCTGGAGAAATGGGCAACGATCTCCCGATTCAGATCGTTTCCGAACGCTGGTATTCACCCGATCTGCAAACGAATGTCATGACGCGCCACAGTGATCCCAGATTTGGTGAAACCGTTTATCAGCTCACCCGCATCGGCCGCGGAGAACAGGACAGCTCTTTGTTTCAAGTTCCGCAAGGTTACAAAACGGAAACCGGACCACCGCACAAGGTCATCAAGCGCGAAATGAAGAAAGACTAAGGACGATGGAGCCGGCAAGATGACCGCCGGCAAAATGACCGCTGGCTTTAGCCGGCTCCTACTCCGATTCGCGTTAAACCCGGCGCTCCACCTTTTTTGCAACTCCAAGCAAGAACGCATCTTCGTGCTGGCGAGCCATTAATGAGATTCCAACCGGAATACCATTCAGATCCGTAAGTGGCATCGAAATTTGTGGCGATCGCGCAACCCCGGCTATCGATGTCAGAGAAAGGGTCCGGAAATAATACCCATTAACTGCTTGATCTCTCCGCTCAATGGTTCCTTTGCGTGGAGCAACCGAAGCAGCGGTTGGAATGCAGATCAAATCATTCGCTCCCAGAAACGATTTCATTTTCAGGAAATAATCTTCCCGTTGCTTCAGGATAGGAGACACGAGCTGTCTGTCCAGATCGCGCGCGAGCTCAATGCTTTCACGGATCATCGAACCCATTTCGGGTTTTGCGGATTCGATCCAGGCCCCGAGACAACTCCAGGCTTCGGCGCGCTGAAGCACACGATAAATTTCATACCAGTTGCTCAGATCCTGCACAGAGTTTTCGTTGTCAATTTCGCGAATAGAAGTTTCGCGGAAGCAATCTCCAAAAACATGTTTGATTGTTTCTGTGCAATCCAGAACCGCAGCCGCGATTTGTGGATCCGCAACTTCGAAGGCTTCTCTGATCAAGTGAATCGTGGCCGGTTTTGGATTGTCCGGAATCGATGTGGAAAGCAGCGCAGCAGCTGCTTTTACAAGCACTCCGGCCGTAGAGGCCAATACACCCACGGTATCGAACGAAGGAGACAGTGGATTGACACCGGCAACAGAAACCACGCCATGCGTCGGCCTGATTCCCCATATTCCACAGTTGAACGCCGGAACCCGGACGGAACCACCGGTATCCGTTCCAAGAGCAAAATCAGCCAGGCCACAGGCCACCGCCGAAGCGGAACCGCAAGAGGAACCACCCGGCACCCGATCCGGGGCGGCGGGATTTAAGGGTGTGCCGTAAAAATGATTTTCTCCGATCAAACTGTAAGCGAGCTCATCGGTAACCGTTTTTCCAATGCACTTCGCGCCCGCAGCCAGCAGCTGTTCCACACAGATTGCGTGGGAAGCAGCCGGTGGATGAGTTTCCTGCCATGGCGGATTTCCGCAGCCGGTTTTTTGCGCTGCCAGATCGATCAGATCCTTTGACGCAAAGGTTAAACCATCCAGATCGCCTGTCCCTGTTGGATCAATGACAAATGTATGAACAAAAGC
>JBKKAT010000051.1:0-2841 GCA_046714535.1 Acidobacteriota bacterium
ATGCAATCTACACGCTCGTTGCCTTTGGAGAAGTGTTCATAGATTTTTCAAATGCACCATTGGTTGATTCGTCCCGTGTACACGTTTTCAGCAATTCTTTGGTTTGGCGTGCTTTCCGGAAGATTTCATCACCCAGAGGAACCGATTTGGACCGATGCTCAGTCATGCTTGAATTCGAACCCGGAACAGAATGCCTGTGGGAGGAAAAGATCTGGAGGATTAAGAATCTTGGATCGAAAGCAGTTTACTTGATGGATGAGGCCGACCGTCTGGAGGCATTACCCAAGACTGTATTTGACGATTTGGTTAGCACGGGAGCGATTGTACAAACGAAAGGGGATAGGTCCCATCAACAGGATGAAGCAATTACAATTCTGAAACGAGCCAGTGAAGAAGACCTACGGAAGGCAGATTACCGACAATCGATCATCATGAATTTTAAGAACAAAACCATGTCAGCTGATGTCCCAACCAGAACCGCACGGCGTTATCTGAAACTTTATAAACAGGGTGAGCAACTCTATGGTGACGGTTACGTCGGCCTGATTCCGGCGAAGCGTCAGGGAAATCGACTTTCACGCCTACCTTTACATGTCAAAGATCATCTGATCGACTTCATCAAGAAGAATTTTCTGAACCTCAAGCAGAAAAGAATTCTTTCCTGTTTCGGGCAATATGTTCAGGACTGCCAAGTGAAGAAAATTCCGCCCGCAAGCTTGAAGACCTTTGGGAAGATGATCCGGCAGTGGTCTCAATATGAGATTACGCGTGCAAGACAGGGAAGGAGGGCAGCGTACACTTTTGAAGGTTGGTTTTGGACTCTTGATCAACAAACACCGAAGCATGGCGATTGGCCTTATCACATCGCACACATTGATCACACTGAACTGGACATCATGCTCCGCTGTTCAAATACGGATATGCTTATTGGCCGCCCTTGGCTGACTCTGATGATCGACGCCTACTCAAGACGCATTATCGCTTTCTGGCTCACCTTTGACCCGCCAAGTTACGTGGCGTGCATGATGGTTCTTAGAAACTGCGTTCGCCAAAATCAGCGATTGCCACAGATACTGGTTGTAGATGGCGGTAAAGAATTTCAAAGCGTGAGTTTTGAGCGCTTTTGTGCCGTGTTCAGTATTGAAAAGCGGCACCGTCCTCCAGCGAAAGCACGATTCGGATCCATCTGTGAGCGAATGTTCGGTGTAACGAATACAGAGCTGATTCATAACCTGCTGGGCAATACCCAACTCACGAAAAACGTTCGGCAACTCTACAAGAGCATCAGGCCGGAAAACCAAGCAGCCTGGACTTTAGAGGCCTTGACGGACCTTCTGAAGTCATTCTTCTATGAAATCTATGATTCAATGCCACATCCTGCGTTGGGCCTTTCGCCGGGTGAAGCTTGTGAGCATGCGATTTTATCGACTGGTACCAGGCCAATGAGACATCTTCCATACAACCAGTTCTTCGAAATCATGACACTTCCGACAACCCCAAAAGAGCACGCCAAGATCATTCCAAATCGTGGGGTAAGGATCAGGTATCTGTACTACTGGTGCCCTGCGATGAGGGATCCAAAACTTTGTGGGACACACGTACCGGTACGTTATGATCCTGAGAACGCCGGCATGGCTTATTCATATCTGAATGGCATCTGGGTCCAATGTTTTTCTGAACACTACAACGTCTTTAGAGGGCGGTCGCAAAAGGAAGTTGCTCTTGCCACGGCTGAGATACGGAGAAGGGTTCAAGTTTCGGGAAAACGGTCGGCAGTGACTTCTCTCCGGCTTGCCCAATTTCTTTCTTCAGCTGAATCTGAAGAGGTGCTCTTGCTGAGGCGACTTAAGGATCGAGCCATTAATAAGAACGCAGGGGAAAATCTATCTCTGACGGGTGATAAAAGCGAATTGAATAACTCAGATTCGATTGGCGAAGATCAGTTTGATCTTTCGGTCAAGTCAAAGTCGCAAGTTTTGGAAGATCTGTAATTCATGAACACTTCACGGGTTCCACCAGAAATCTTATCAGGATCGAAGGAGCAAAAGTATCTGTTTTTTAGAGATTCTCATCCCATTATTCACATTGAAATTAAGAATGCGTATGAAGCGATCCGAAAAGCAATCGAAAGATATCGTGGTGATAGCATCCTAATGGTGTTTGGGCCAACTGGCGTTGGTAAAAGCACTTTATATCGAAAGTTATTAGCAGCTCTTACAAACGATCTGCTGTCGACAGTAGTTTCTGATCCCGGACGCATCCCGGTAATTGGGATTACTGCTCCGGCCCAGGGAGCGTATTGGAACTGGCAAGAGTATAACGTCAGATTGCTTCTTGCGTTAAATGAATCCTGGGAGCTTTTGCGCCATAAAAAAGACTCTCTTCAAACACCTGACCAGCTTTCTTACGCCAAAATCAGGAGAAGGTCTTCCTGGGAACTTTCGCTTTCTGTTGAGCGATCCTTAAACGAGCGCAAACCGGTGGCTGTATTGATCGATGAGGCTCAGCACATGACCCGAGTCGGATCCGGTACAAGTCATGAGTTCACGCTTGATAAAATCAAATCGATAGCAAATCTAACAGGGATCCTGCACGTTCTGTTTGGAACCTACGAGCTACTGCATTTCAGAAACTTGAGCCCACAGCTGGGCCGGCGTTGCAGTGATATTCACTTTAGACGCTACGTTCTTTTTGATGAAAGAGGGAAGTGTAATACAAAACAGTTTGAGCACTTTCTCACGATTATAAGAAGTTTTGAGGCGCGCCTTCCGTTCGGAAAGCCCTCCAATCTCATCCGACACTGGAAATTTCTCTATTCACGATCAGTGGGCTGCGTTGGCA
>JBKKAT010000052.1:0-6064 GCA_046714535.1 Acidobacteriota bacterium
CACGAGTTTCCCCCGCACAATAATTCGTCCTTTTGTGAAGGAAACTTCTTCCCGCATTTGCGATTGAAGATTCCACCCTGCTTTTATGACGGCAGGTGTGATGAATTTGGAGCAGATGTCGCGTTCGGAAAGATCTCGTTTATTCATTTATGGTGAACAATGGCGTGGGCAACGCCTCCCCATTTCTTGATTAGAAATTCTATCATTTATCACCATCGAGGTGACACATTCAAAGCGACCTGGCTTTGGGTACTAAAATTTATTTTTCTTCATTGCATCCACACTTCGGCTACTTCTTCAGCGAGCAGGGCGGCTGCGCCGCCAATCAGTATCAATTCGGCTGGTCCAGGCGGTCGTCCATCGCGCGGTCTTATTGGCGCTGTATGAAAAAGAATACTCAGGAGATAACTGAGTCAATTCACGGAATCAATTCTAACCGGTTGAGGTTACCAGAGCTTTCTTGCTGATTCCAGACTTTCCAGATAATCGTCCAACTCAACGTTAAGAGTCACGTTGTGTTCTTTCAAGATATCGAACATTCTTGATATGGGCACTCCGGCGATTCGAGCCGCTTTTCCTAATGAAGCTTCAGATTTCTTATACTTTTCGATAGCCAGAAGTATCCGACCTCGTTCATAGAGATCACGCATCTGTGTTGAGACATCTTGCTTTTCTTCTTTTGCAAGTTCTTCCACAAAAGCATAGTCTTCTTTGCTCATTCGTAAACTCAGAGTTTTACTCGCCATGCAAATCTCCTTGAATCTGTTTTCGCGCTTGAATTACTATCTCGCTACGGTAACGACCGATTTTTTTCAACCTTTCAAGTTTTGCAAGGGCCATAGCCTGATCGAGTGTTCCTTTCTCGTAAAGCCGAACCAAAATTGCAATTGCGGTAAGGAAAGGAACCTTCAATAACCTGCAAAGTCGCATCGCATTTCTATCATCGGTAATTACAAAACCCCCTGGCTGAAACGCCAGGTGAACGGCTTCGGCTTCGCCTCGGTGCAGGGAAAAGTCAGTCATCAGCCTGGAGATTTCGGCAGTCCGTTTCAGATGTTGGATTCGAATTTTCCCGTCTTTGATAAGCGCTTTTATCAGTGGTGTTTCCTCTTTCTGGTATTCAAGCACTTCTTTCATTACTGTTCCTGGCATTACCGCCTCAATCTTAGAATCTTCCAAAAACATCGTCAAAACTTCTACCTTCGCCAGAAGGATCAGAGAGGAAGCATCAAAAACAAGCACTGGACAAAGTGTAATACACATGTCATATAAGTGCAAACAGATACGCACAATCGCGGATCTCGGCCAAGCCACCCTCCTCAATATCTTCTACATTGTTGGATGGAAAAGAAGCTGGGCGAATTTGAGCAGATGCTCCTGGCTTTAATGGCGCCTCGCTCGCGTGATTCGTTAGGTGAGATCCGGCTTCGGCAGAGCCCTCTCCCGGTGGGAGAGGGCTCTGGAAGTACGCACTAACTGCGAATTTTCATTCCAAGCTTCGCGGTGACGCTGCGGGGCGTGCCGCCCCCAGAATCTTCCGGGTTGGGCTTGAAGAGTCGACCTATCCCCGAGGCATGCGAACGCGGTGAGCCACCACCGGCGTCTTCCGGGTTAGGCATGAAGAGGCCGCTTAGCCCTGACGAATGCGAACCCGGCGAGCCACCACCGGAAACTTCAGGAATCGGCATAAAAGCAACACTTCAGGCTACCGCAATCGACCCGGCAACCAATGACCCTGCTATCGAGCGGGGTGTACCGCCACCGCTGTCTTCGGGATTCGGCATCGCATTGGGGTCAGGTTTGCCGGCCTTAGTGTCTTTGGTCGAGTCATTTTGGGCCACTGCTGTTTCGTTTTCCTTCTTTTGTTCCATCGCAGGGTCGTTATTGGAAGGCCCAAGGTCGTTTGGACCTTCCGTTTTCTTTGGTTCGCTACCTGCTGGTGGTACCCAGTCATTTTTGATGTGCTTGCCCCACTCCATGCCAGCAGGTGCGCCGCCCTTATCGGTGCTGCTGTTGCTCGTTTTAGTTGCGTCGGACGGACTTGTCACACTACCCCCGGTGGCATCACCTTTAGCAAGCCCGGGTTGACCTTTGTCGTTGACGCCTCCACCGTATCCGTCCCACGTTACACCACCGCCGCTAACGCCTCCGGTCAATCCACCTTTGGGACTGGGGTCCCAGGTCCCGTTGATGAAACCCCCGAGACCACTGGGTGAAGGAGCACCCGGATTACCGAAACCACCCGGTCCTAAACCACTCGGATCACCGAAACCACTTGAACCACCGGAACCACCTGATGCGCCACCCATCCGATCCGAGCCGGGCATCTTTATAGCGGGACCGCCGCTGTTGCCAAATCCACCGAAAGGACCGCCGGGGCCGAATCCACCCAAAATGTCCTTTCCCTTGCCACCCGGGAGGCCGAGCCTTCCAAGGTCGCCTAATAACCCTTCAATACCTGAGCTGTTACCGGGCATTCCTGGAAGACCTGGTTTGCCCAGTCCGCCGCCAAGACCGGTTTTACCGATTCCGAGACGTTGCCCGATGTCCTGCGTTCCAGGAAAACCATTCCTACCGATTCCTCCCGGCAGACCGTTCTTGTCCATGCCCGGGATTCTTTGTCCAATGTTACGGGCAATCGCACCTTTACCAGAGTTCGCTATGTTTGACGGCAATCGATCTAACAAGTCTTTTTGAATAATGCCTGCCACATTGACTTCGGCCTTTACGGCCGGCCTTGACTCACTTTTGATGGATGCAATCCTGGACGTTCCCACCGTTTGTGCCACGGCCTTCGTGACACTCACTTCTGCTTTGGAAACTTCCGAATTCGCCTTCGAATCAATAGTTTCATAATTCAACCGATTTGTTCTGTTTTTTACGTCCATTTTTGCAACCTCCTTCGTTGTTGCCTTCGTCCCGCGTTGTGTGCAACCGGAATCGTTAATCGTTCTTCTTTGAGGTTATCGGCTCTGTTAGTGTAGAAGTTTCTTCCTTTTTTGCTCATGTTGACCAGATATGGGAAATTGCGGGGAAATCTAGCGCGATCAAAAACAACATTGCTCCCAAAAGAGAGTCCAAGTTGTTGATATTGCGGCTGTTAGGCCGCCATCCGATGGCTTACTTACGAGGCGCACATTCAACGCGACCCGGCTTTGAGTGCTAGAAATTATGCAACGCTTAGAGTCACTGCAGGTGGAGGGAGCCGACCTGGCCCCATCCGTATTTGTGTTGCACCCGCAACGGTTTAGCACACGATTCCGGAACCACACAGGTTCTGTCCGAGCGACGTGCCGCCGTCGCCGACGTGGCCGCCGCCGCCGTTGAGCAGCACGTTGCCCCGGTAGGCTTGAACACCGTAGAGCGCGAAACCAAGGTTGTAGCTAACCATATTGTTGAAAACGTTCACCGCACCGCTAATGCCGTTTTGCCCGTTGGAGGAGACAGAGTTGTCGCTGATAACGCTTCCTCCCAAAATGCCGTTTCGTCCATTGTTCCTGACCATGTTCGAAATCGCGTTGCCTATGTCCAACCGCAAACCATCGCCTGCGTTTGTAGTCGCTGTGCATTGAGTCACACTACCCCCATACACCTGTATTCCCGCCCCGTCGGGGCCAGCGTTGCTCTCGGCGTGGACCTCTTCCACAAGAATCGTGCTATAGCTGTTGCCAAATGCGGTGAGTTCGATACCACTCCGGCCCATCCCCCGAACTGTTCCGTTTCGTATAGTAGCGATCGTGGATCTCGTGTTGGAAATCCCTACGCCGGTGCCAGTTGCCGTGCATTCCACAGGATACGTAAAGGCAGTACATACGGCCGGTCCGGAGATGGACAAACCGTTGAGGTCAAGGGTGACCCTGTCGGCGTCTATCACAATTCCGTTCGTGTTGGCGTCCGGAACTGTGAGGTTGCTGCTAAGCCGGTAGCTGCCCGGCTGGCAGATCGTAACGGGAAAGCCCGGAGTGTCGCAGGCACCGGAGACTCCTCCGGCCACTGCCGCATCCTGGCTAATCAGCACCACTCCTTCCACGACTTGCACCGGCGGCGGCGCCTTGGGAGGAGCGCCAAGCGCGGCCTGGGACAGCAACAGTATGCCGGCAAGCGCAAACGCGCCGGCGGCAAAATGTTTCCTAAGCGTGATTGCCAGTGTTAACACGAATGCAGTACTTCCTTTCATATCCTTGTCTCCTTGTTCGATAAATCGGTTGTTCTTTAACCAGGACGAACCAGATCCGGAGTGAACGAAGAAATGTTGGAAATGGAAGCGTTGCGCGGAGTTCTGGAAGGAGTTCTAACAGGAACGGATGATTCGACAAACAAAGTTCCTTCTGTTCCTCATTTTTGTGTTATTCGTTCTGCAACCCGGGAAAGCGGGGAGCCTTTCTTTTCATGAGTTGAGCGAAAAAGCTGCACAGCAAAAAGCGTGATCGCGTCCGGCATTCTGTTTGAAGACTCAAAAGAAGTGTTGAGCATGCCGCAAAAACGCTGGCCAAGCGCAACTGCATACCTATCGTTGCAGAAACCAGAAAAAGGATCGCGGTTTTGGATCGAAATCTTCCAGAATCCAGAGATCCGATGAGGACTTCAAAACCGAAGTGGCAAAACTTTCTCCATCGGGCGCGAGGGAGAATCCGGCAAAAACGGCATCCGTGACAAGGATCGGCGAAACGCCGGCATCTGCAATGAGCCGATCCTCTCCGGTTTCGACATTCGTTGCCATCACATGAAGGCGTCGAGTTTCACTTTGCCGGATCGAGTAGAGTGTTTTCCCATCGAGCGACCAGCCTCCGGTTAGCCACTGTGCATTGCTGATCCGTCGCGAATCTTTGCCGTCAGTCGAAATCAACCAGAGCCCATCCTTATTCAGGAAGGTCAACCACTTCCCATCCGGCGACCATTGTGGTTGCAAATAAACAATCCCTTTTTTAAGAATCATCGGGGCATCGGTGCTTCCAATCCTGGCCTTGCGCAGACTCATCTCGTTTCCTTCAGCATGAATGAAAGCAATCCAGTTCCCATCGGGTGACCACGAAGGAACGAACTGGGTCGCGCTTTTTTCAGCAAACAGTCGGACAGGAGATCCTCCGCTTACAGAGGAAATCCATATATCTGCTCCCGTTTTCTTGTTGCGATGGTAAACGATTCGTTTGCCATCGGGAGAAAAGAAGGGACGGGAAAAGGAAACAGTTTCGCCGTCCGCGAAATCTTTTGCCGTCACCAGCGGGCGTTGCAAACGTTCTGCCGGGTTTTTCACCCAGATCACATCGGTGCCTGTGATATCGGAAACAAATGCAAATTGATTTCCTTCATGCGACCAGGCAGGCGCTTTTTCATTGACAGGAGTTGTGGTGAGGTTGCGAATTGCAGATCCATCGAGCGGAACTTCAATCAGATCATATTGTTGATTGCCAGAAGAAAACACAATTCGCTTTCCATCAGGCGAAATATCGGGAGCCCATTCCTGGTTCACGCTATTTGTAATCGGATGCATCGTTTTCTTTTGGATGTCAACAAGACTGAGATGCATCGCTGTTGAGAAAACGAGTTTGTTATTATACGGCAGCCAGCTGAATCCCAAACTATAAATGCCATCTAGAAATTCGAGACGTTCCGGCTCCCCTTCCGGAAATGGAATTAACCAGTACTGACTCTTATCTTTTGCATGATTCGTCTGTACCAGAAGCCGCGAACCGTCAGGGGAAAAAGATGAGAAAATTCCATTGAATGAAGTGTTCTTAAAAATTCCTTTTTCGTACCTCTTCGGTTGAGTTCCCGGCGGCGAAGAAATCCAGAGACTGATCTTTCGGCTTTCATCTCCAAAACAGACTGCCATCGCTTTGCCGTCAGGTGATATATCCCCACCGCCGGCGTGTTGGAAGACCAACTCCGGCTCGCCTCCGGCAATCCCGATTGCCCACAGGCCGAATTTTTTATTTTCATCTTTGCTCGTGTAGTAAATCCGTGAACCATCATTTGACCAGTACGGTTGGAGTACATCCTGAGCTGCCCGCGTGATCTGTTCGGCGGCAGGAGCCGATAGACTGCGCACAAACAGTTGCTGCAC
>JBKKAT010000053.1:0-4738 GCA_046714535.1 Acidobacteriota bacterium
TGAGCAAGCGAGACCGTCATGCAGTGCATACAGGAAACGGTGTATAAAAAAGTTCCGATCGGGTGGCCGATATTTTTGTGAATCTCACTGGATGCGCGGATGTCCTGCATCAAGTAGATTCCGTCCGGTTTCAGTGTTTTGTAGATTCCTTTCAGAAGATTCAGCGGACGAGCTTGATCGTGGACCGCATCAAAAGTTGTGACAAAATCATAGGACTCAGGATCAGCCGTTTCATCATAATCGCTGAGATCGCGCGAGACAAATTCAACGTTTTTCAATCCGGCTTTGCTGGCTTGCTCTTGCGCGTACGCAGTCGCTTCTGTGGAAAGATCCATCCCCGTGAAATGACTGGATGGAAAAAGCGCCGCCATTTGAGTCATCACTTTTCCGCGGCCACAACCAAGATCCAGAACTCGCGCGCCTTCCACCAGCTTGTTTCGCAATCCGGGAATCAAAGGCAAAATATGCGATTCCAAAGAAGAGAGCACGGACTGTCCGCTGTCTTCAGCCATCACCGAATGAAAGCGCGGATACTTTTCATACGGCACGCCACCTCCATTTCTGAAGCACTCCACAATGTCATCTTCCACACTTCCCAGCAGTGGAATGTATTGCGAGAAAACTGCGAAATTGTCTGCGCCTGCAGCGGGTGTCAGAAAGGCGCTATGCTCCTGCGGAAGACGGAACGTCTTCGTTTCGGGATCCGCTTCGACGACTCCACCTGTCACCATCGCGCCGAGCCATTCGCGAACGTAACGTTCGTTCAGACCTGCCCGGTCCGCGATTTCCTGTGAAGTCCCTCCTCCGTTGCTCATTGCTTGAAAGAGTCCGGTACGATGACCGATCGAAACCATCAAACACAGTGCAGCATCATTTAAGACAGATAAGAAACGTTCAGCAAAAGCGTTGGCCTTATTAGAATCAAAATTGCCGGACATGGTGTTCATACCTCCATGGAAATTATTGTAACGCGGCAAAGGCTAAAGTGCAGGCGGGACGCCCGCGGTCCATAATGCCGGCCGGAGGCCAGCGCTCCATACGCCGGCGCTCCATACGCTGGAAGCAGGCGCTTCATTCGTGTAACCTATCGACATAGCAATAAGGAGAGAAGCACATGACCAATGATTCTCCCAACACATCACAAGCGCCTGAATTTACTCTGCGATCCATTCTTGTCGGCGCAGTCGTAGCAATGATTACCGGACTTGCCTACCCGTACATTGTTTTAAAACTGGGGTTTGGTCCGAATATTTCCGTGGTTGCTGCGTTTTTCGGATTCATCGCGCTGGTGTTGATCTTACGGGCGCGCACAACCAATGCGCGCGAGAACAACATCGTGCAAACGATGGGGACAAGCGCAGGACAGACAGCTTTCATGTGCGTTTTACTTGCTGCATTCGACATGCTCAATGAACGCGGCGTTTTTAATCCAGCAATCCATCTGGACACCGCACAAATCTTTTTCTGGTTATGCAGCGCCAGTTTGCTGGGCGTATTGCTGGCCGTTCCCATGCGAAAACATTACATCGATGAAGAGAATCTGCCGTATCCGGACGGTATGGCGGCCGGCGAAACGATTGCGGTTTTGCATGAGACACGGGAAAAGGGCGCGGGAGGCCCAACGATGGCGCTGACTCTTGGTGCCGTGGCTTCGGCCGCTTTGATGCTGGCCGTAAGCGCGGTCAAATTGTTCAAAGACACAATTTATTTTGGCGCGGGAATGCAGGCGATGCGTGTGGGTTTCAGCTGGAGCTTGCTTTCCTTCGGATCCGGATTGCTGGTCGGCTGGCGGATCTGTCTCGCGATGGCGATCGGAATGCTCGCCAGCTGGTTCATTCTTCCAGAATTTCTTTCTTCGCGCGGCTTTATTCCGGCGAAGACTTTTCCTGAAACGCTCCGGTGGGTCATGTGGCCTGCAACAGGATTGATGGTCGCGGGTGGTCTGACTTCGCTGTTTCTAAAATGGCATTTGATCGTGAAAACGTTTAAGACCTTGCGCTGCGCAACCGTCAGCGATCGCGACTTTCCCATCCGGTGGGTTGTGATCGGATCGATTGTGTTAACAGCTATTTTGTGCGTCACGCAGTATTTCAGTTTGGGAATTCCTTTTTGGGTAACGTTGCTTTCCATCATTTTTTCCTTGCCTTTGATGCTGGTTGGATTGCGCGTTTTAGGGGAAACCAACTGGGGTCCGATCAGCGCAATGTCCAATATGATGCAGGCGATTTTCGCTGTGATCTCTCCAGGCAATGTCGCAGTCAACATGTCTTCCAGCGGCTTAACCGGCACGATTGCCGTCCAATCAGAAGCGTTGATGCAAGATTATAGAGCAGGCAAGATCGTGGGTTCGAACAACCGACTGTTGACCTACGCGCAGTTGATCGCAGCCCCGATCGGAGCGGCGGCTACAGCTTTCATTTACCCGATATTGCGCGAGAAATTTGGCGTGGGCGCGGATGGACTTTCCTCACCGATCTCAGTGAAGTGGGCAGGGTTCGCTGAATTGTTAACGCAAGGAATCGATGCGCTGCCGCCAGGATGTCTGATTGGTTTACTATTTGGAGTCGGCGCGGGAATCGCTCTTACCTTTCTTGCGGAAAAATTCGGGCAAAATGTTCCATCCCCTTCCGCCATTGGAATTGGCATGCTGATCCCCGCAGATGTTTTGATGCCCTTTATGTTGGGTGGCCTGGCACAGTTCATCTGGTCAAAAACGTCCACGAAACAGGAAGATAAATACAGGATACCCCTCGCTTCCGGTTTGATCGCCGGCGAAGCGTTGATCGCTGTGGCGCTATCCATTCATGGCTTTCTAACAACTTGAACTTACCGAAATGGTCATTTTTAGCTCAAGAGAAATTTGGGGATAAACCGGATAGGGGATAGACTTCGATTGCTCGTAGATCGATTGTTGGACCTTCTATATTCCTGATCCTCTGAAAAGAGAATTTCGAATATCGAGCAATCGATCTCAGAACCGCAGAAGTTTTTTCGCAGCTTGACAAAGCATCGCAGGGCACGTAGAATGGTTGTATCATGCAAGTAAACAACGGGATGCAGATTTATCGGGCGCTATCGGATCTTGCGCGCCGGTATCAATTCCGGAACAGGGAAGAAGTCTGCTGTTACGGTCTGACCGTCTCTCAATGTTACGCACTTCAGGAGCTGCATGAATACGGAAAGATGCCTTCTTCGGATCTGGCGCTGCGTCTTACTTTGGACCTTTCTTCCACCACACGGCTCGTGGATCAGTTGGTGCGAAAGAAGTTGGCGATCCGAACCAGGAAGCCGGAAGATGCGCGCATTCGCGAGATCGACATCACGGATGCGGGAGCCCGGTTGATTTCGCGCATCCAGGGTGATCTCGTAACGATCGTGAATCAGGCGCTCGAAGAATTTCCAGCGGAAGTGCGAAAAGTTTTGCCTCAGGTGCTGCAGCGGCTAACCAGAGTTCTGAATGAGTGCTCTACGCAACCACAAAATTTTGTTTCGTTGGAAGCACTCACCAGAACAAAAAAAGCAGGCGGGACGCCTGCGGCCCATAATGCCGGCGAGTCGCCGGCGCTCCATAGGCCGGCGCTCCGCAAATAATTTTTTTCGTTAATTACTTGTACCGTACAAGTATTAGGAGGAATGGGAAAATGGAACGTACGGAAGAGAAGATCAAAGAACAGGTGCGGGACCGTTATACGGCAGCTGTGACCGGTGGTGATTCCTGTTGTGGAAGCATGACTTCCTGTTGCGGCGCGGAAGCAAAGTTACCGGAGGGCAGAGTGGTCAATGCGGCAGGTTACACGCAAGAGCAATTGATTTCTTTGCCGGTCGATGCAATAGCAAACAGTTTTGGGTGCGGAAATCCGGTGGCATTCGCCGGTGTTTTGCCGGGCGAAACTGTGGTGGACATTGGCAGTGGTGCCGGAATCGATTGCTTACTCGCGGGTCAAAAAGTGGGACGGAATGGCCGGGTGATCGGAATCGACATGACTCCTGTCATGATTGAGAAGGCGCAGAAAAATGCGCGCAATGCCGGGTTGTCCAATGTTGAATTCCGGTTAGGGGATGCGGAAAACATGCCGGTGGAAGATGGAGTTGCCGATTGGATTGTTTCCAATTGCGTGATCAATCTTTCTCCGAATAAGCTCCGCGTTTTTCAGGAAGCTCATCGCGTGTTGAAACCGGGCGGAAAGGTGTCGATCAGCGACATCGTTGTGGAACACATGCCCTGGCCTCTTTCACGATCCGCGGCTTTGCATTGCGCATGCATCGCGGGAGCTATCTCAGAATCGAAATATCTGGAAGCGATGAGATCAGCAGGATTTGAGGACGCGCGCGTCACCGAAAGAATCTACTACGACCGCGATGAAGTTTACGGGCTCATCGAAGGAGCAAAATTATTCGGGCACCGCTTCCTGGGTGGTTTTTACAGGCACCTTGTGGATCATTATGTTGCCGGCAAAATCTGGAGCGCTCGCATCATTGCAACGAAAGGGGCGATCGGATGACTTATCGTTCCGCGACAACAGAGGACGTGCCATCCATTATTCGTTTGCTGGAAACTTGCGATCTTCCTTCCAACGATATTGATGAGCATATAACTCACTTCATTGTCGCAATCGAAGGGAATTCGCTTGTGGGTTGTATTGGTATGGAATGGGAGGGTCCACTGCTTCGCTCTCTTGCGGTGGACCCTTCGCACAGAAATCGCGGCGTGGCGCAACATCTTTGCGAACAACTGTTG
>JBKKAT010000054.1:0-2631 GCA_046714535.1 Acidobacteriota bacterium
GATCAGCTCAGCGTAAGTGCCGGACGTCGTTTCTCCGAGTAAATGCCAGCGGGCGCAAAGATTATCCTGGCCGGC
Source organism: Acidobacteriota bacterium (assembly GCA_046714535.1). Lineage (GTDB taxonomy): Bacteria > Acidobacteriota > HRBIN11 > JAKEFK01 > JAKEFK01 > JAKEFK01. Next base: position 76 of record JBKKAT010000054.1, read on the forward strand.
GAGACAGAAGTCGCATTCGCCGCAACCCAAATTGCCGTTGATGACAACGCGGTCTCCTTTTTGAAAGGAGGAGCCATCCGATTCCACAACACCCGCGCCGTCCGATCCAGGAATGTGAGGAAGCGCGAGTTTTAAACCGGGCCAACCATCGCGAATCCATTTGTCCACGCGGTTCATTGCCGCAACATGAATTCTTACGAGAACTTCCCCCGCGCGTGGTTGAGGATCAGGCTGGGCCCCATACGCCATTACTTCCGGACCACCATGTTGCTGAAAATATGCCGCTTTCATTTCGAGTTATTATTCATGGGACAGGACACATAGTTTACATGAACCGACAAAATTTTTGCTGCATGATTTTTTTTGCAACTCTGCTTGTAACGCCGTTTGCTGAATCTCAACCTTTGAGCGATTTGTACCGACGGATGACATCCTTTACCGTCAAAGAAACTTTTCCGGTCCGCGATTTGAGCATCAACCGGAAGGCTGCAACGATTGTTTTGCAATCAGGTGACATCACGCTCATCGAACCGGTGCAGGGCCGCCACCACGCAGCAGTATTTACCGGGCAGGGCATCTTTCGGTTTCGTCCTCCCGATGCAATTGAAAAAGATCAATTGCATAAGTTCACAGGCACCAGAATCCTTGAAGAACCTTTTCATGCTGCGGTTTTGCGATTCAGTGACTCTACCGCGCAGGAATTATTGCGGGCAAAACGTGGCGAATCAACTTCTAAAAATTCGCGATGCAACAAGTGCGAGGAAGTGAAAAACAAACTTCTGAAGCGCTATCTCAGAAATGTCGATTCCCGAATCCTGCGCGATATCGATTCCGGCAAAAGTGGTTATCTGGTTGCTTATGTTTTCAGCAAATCAAAGGGAGAATTTTTGCTGGAGATCGATCCGGAACAGCGCGAACAAATTTCGCTGACCCAGCATGCAAAGATGGATTTTGTGGATGTCTGGTCCTCTTTTGAAACAGAAGAAACAGGAAATCCGCAAGACATCGCCATTCCTTACTTTGAGACAAAGATCGATATCGAGAAAGATGGGAAAATGAAAGCAACGGCCACCCTTGAAGTTTTACCAAACGAGGACCTGAGATCGATTCCGCTTAATTTTTCGCGACTCCTGGAATTGGAGGAGATCACGGATGATACCGGAAAACCGGTCTTTTTCATTTATGAAACCGTTGAGGACAAGGTGGGTGAACCTCCGGTCAAGCAGGACCAGCTGGATCTGTTTTTGCCGGAAGTTTTTAAGCGAGGTGAGAAAAGGAAGCTGAAGTTCGTTTACCACTCCGACCACATGATCGAGCGCGCCGGAACTCGGGAGGAGTATTTCATTCTTGATACAACAGGCTGGTATCCAACCTATGGTTATTTGACCCGTTCCTCCAGCAAGGCTCAGTATTGCTTCCCGCGCGATCTGCAGCTTTACGCCGTTGGAAAAAAGTTGAAAGAATGGAAAGAGGAAGAAAGAAATTGTTCCGAATGGGAACAGCAAACTCCCGTTGCGTTCATCAGTTTTTCGCTGGGAGACTTTAAGCATAAGAACCTGACGGTCAAAGGATTACCGCCGGCCGATATCCTTTCCGGTAAACAACATTCCGGAATTAGGATCGGAGGAAGCGGGCTGGATAACGTTGCTGCAGATATTGTGAACAGTCTTCATTTCTTTCAAACACTCTACGCGCCTTATCCTTTCGAAAGCATTCTTGCCACAGAGATTCCGGGCCGGCACGGACAGGGGTTTCCGGGCTTTCTGCATTTGAGCGCGCGGACTTTTGAAGATAAAAGCCTTGCAGGAATCGATGAATCCTTTCGCGCGCATGAAGTATCCCACCAGTGGTGGGGACATCTGGTAGGATGGGGAAGTTATCGCGACCAGTGGATCAGTGAAGGTTTCGCAGAATTTTCAGGAGCAATCTACGCGGATAGCGCACATCCGAAGAAGGATCTTTTGCCAAAAATCGTGGAAGCCTGGAAAGATGACGTATTGAATCAAGGTAGTTTCCGGAAGCAACGATATGGAGCCGGCAAATTGAGCAGCAATCTTACAATGGGAACGCAGTCTGGTCCGATTTGGCTTGGCACAAGGTTGAGCTCCTCAAAAAGCCCTGCCGACTACAGGTTGCTGGTTTATCAAAAAGGCGCGTATGTCCTGTACATGCTGAGAATGATGATGAAAGATTTTACGAACAACAGCGATGAACGTTTTTTCGAGATGATGCAAGACTTCGTCAAGACTTATTCCTGGAAAAATGCCACGACAAAAGGTTTTCAGGAGATTGCAGAAAAACATTATGGGGAAAGTCTCAAATGGTTTTTTGATCAATGGGTTTACGGGACCGATGTTCCTAAATACGAATTTCGCTGGAAAGTCGAAACAGCGGAAGGAAATAAATACGTTTTAGTCTGCGATATTCTGCAAAAGAATGTTCCGGACGGTTTTCAAATGCCCGTTCCCATCTATCTTGATTTTGGCAAGGACCGTTTCGCGGTTGAACGGATCCGGGTTGATCAGCCGGTGAAAAATGTTCGCATTCCCCTTCCTG
>JBKKAT010000055.1:0-3998 GCA_046714535.1 Acidobacteriota bacterium
TTAGAAACCACAGATGAACACAAGATAAACACAAATTAATATTTTTATCTGCGTTCAGGCGCGTCGGCGCCCGTGTTTATCTGTGGTTACTTCAGCCAGGTTTTTAGGAGATCGAGGCTTAAGTTGCCGCCGCTCAACACCAGGACAATCTTCTTACCCTTCACGTCGCCCAATTTGCCGGTCATCAATGCGGCAGTTCCGGCAGCACCGGCAGGTTCCACCAGCAGTTTTGCGCGTTGCAACAGTATATGGATCGCATCGATGATTTCAGAATCCTTCACCAGCACAATTTCGTCAACGTACTTCTGGACCATTGCCAGTGTCCATTCCCCAACCACTGGCGCGGATAGCCCATCCGCGATCGAGGTCATTTTCTCCAGCCGCACAGGTTTTCCAGCTTCCAGAGCCCGGGTCATCGTAGGGGCCCCCTCCGGTTCCACACCAATAATGCGAACGCGCGGGTTCAAGTTCTTCAAAGCAAACGCAATGCCGGAAACCAACGCGCCTCCGCCCACTCCTGCAACCACCACATCCGCTTCCGGCAGATCTTCGAAGATCTCCAGCCCGACCGTTCCCTGACCGGCAATCACGTAAGGATCATTGAAGGGATGAAGCAGGATCGCATCCTTTTCGCGTCTCACTTCTTCAGTCCGTTCAAAAATCGTGCTCATCTCATCATGCAAAACAACCGTTGCGCCGTAATCACGCGTTGCTTCTAATTTATTCGCAGGAGCTGAAGCCGGCATCACAACTGTGCATGGAATATTTTCCATGGAAGCGGCAAACGCAACCGCTTGAGCGTGATTCCCTGCGGACACCGTCACGATTCCCTTTTGTTTCTCTTCTTCACTGAAATGCTTGAGCCGGTTGATGGCTCCCCGCGGTTTGAACGAGCCGGTCTTCTGAAATAGCTCCGCTTTCAACCAGATTTCCGCTCCCGTCTGCGCGCTGAGATAACGAGAAGTAACTAAAGGCGTGCGGTGCAAAACCGGGCGGATCAGTTCCTTCGCCTCCCGCACATGATCGATGGAAAGCTCTTCAAACTTCATATGGAGCGCTGGCCTCCGGCCGGCATTATGGGCCGCAGGCGTCCCGCCTGCCATCTAATTTTCTCTTAAATATTTCTTCAAAATGCTTGATGAGAGATGAGTGCACTTCTTCAAGATTTACTTCTCTGCCCAGTATTTTTTGCAAAGACGTCACACCATATTGTTTGATGCCGCACGGAACAATGAATTCAAAATATTTCAAGTCCGTGTTTACATTCAACGCGAAACCGTGCGAAGTAACCCAGCGTGATACCCGAACACCGATTGCGCCGATCTTTTCTCGCTGCACCCAGGCGCCGGTCATTCCAGACTCCCGGTGAGCTTGAATTCCAAAATCGGCAACACAGCGAATCATCAATTCTTCCAGATTCCTCAAATACAGATGCAGGTCCGGCTCTTTACTGATGTTTAAGATCGGATAACCCACGACCTGCCCCGGACCGTGATAAGTAACATCGCCGCCGCGCCCGCTTTCTTCTACAGAAATATCGTGTTGTTCCAGCCATTCCTTTGTAAAAAGCAAATTCTCTTGATGAAAGCCGCGGCCGAGTGTAATCACGTGGGGATGCTGAAGAAGATAGAATTTTTCATTTTCAGTGCCTTTGGCAACTGCATTGGCGCTAGTTTCCTGTAAAGCGACAGCACTCTTGTATGAGACTTGATCCAGAATGATCAGCTCACAAACAGGTGTTTCTATTCGAGCGCTGGTGGACATTGGGTTTCCAGAGTTTTCTTGATATGAGCCAGAAAGGAATCCGCAACGGCGCCATCCATTGCGCGATGATCGTAAGTCAGACTGAAGTAGGCCATGGAGCGGATTACGATCGCGTCTTGAATGACAACAACTCTTTTTTCGACGGCGCCCACTCCTAAAATCGCAACCTGCGGATAATTAATAATGGGCGTACCCATCAACGCCCCGAAGACGCCTGGATTCGTGATTGTGAATGTGCCATCGCTCAAGTCCTCAGGACTCAGCCGGTGTGCTCGGGCCCGTTCCGCAAGTTCAGTAGCTGCGCGAGCAATGCCCGCAACATTCTTCTCATCGATTTTCTTGAGAACCGGCACGATCAGACCGTCATCGACTGCCATTGCAATTCCAATATTGGAGTCCTTCTTGTAGCGAAGGGTCTCCCCTTCAATGGAAGAATTCACAACAGGAAACTCGCGCAAAGCTTTTGCCACAGCAGCAATCACAAAAGGAAGAAACGTGAGATTTAAACCTTGTTGCTTTCCTATCTCGCGCTGCCGAACTACGTCAGTCATATCCACTTCAAAAAAAGTTGTTAACTCCGCAGTGGACCGCTTGCTATTTACCATGTGCGCAGCGATTAATTTGCGCATCCGTGACATCGGGACAACCTCATCAGCGGACGATTTTTCCTGCGGTTGTTGTTTTTGAATGACTCTCTCCAGGTCTTCTTTAGTAATTCTGCCCCCCTCACCCGTTCCGGAGATTTGACTCAGATCGATGCTGTGTTCTTGCGCGAGTCTACGCACAACGGGCGAGTGCCGTTGTGAGACTTGTGGTGCGGGCGACTCGCCCGCTGAGCTTACTATGACTGCAATGTCGGTTTGGACGGGCACTGTTTCCCCTTCTTGAACCAATATCTTTTCAACAATTCCGGATTCCGGCGCGGGGATTTCCGTATTGATTTTGTCGGTCCCGATTTCTACGAGAATTTCTCCTTTATCAACCGAATCACCGGCCTTCTTAAACCACTTCACAATGGTTGCTTCGGCGATGCTTTGTCCAATTTGAGGAATGACTACTTTCGTGATCATTTAGTAATCCACCAATTTTCTGGCAGCCTTCACCACTTTCGGGACATCCGGTAAATAGGTCTCTTCCAGCGGTGCGCCGAAGGGAATCGGTGTATCCATCGCAGCGACGCGTACGATCGGTCCATCCAAATATTCGAAGGCTTTCTCAGCAATAATAGCTGCCAGTTCCCCTCCGAATCCACCGAAGCGTGGAGCCTCGTGAAGCAGAATCACCTTGCTGGTTTTTCGCACGGTCTGTAAAACTGCTTCTTCATCGAGCGGAGAAAGAGTTCGCAGATCCAGGATTTCTGTCTCGATCCCGTTTCGCGAAAGTTCTTCGGCTGCTTCCATTGCCAATTGCACCATGGCGCTGTACGTGATCAAAGAAAGATGCTTCCCTTCCCTCCGAATGATCGCTTTTCCAAGAGGCACAAAAATATCGGAAGGAACTTCCTCTTTGATGCGCCGGTAAAGATACTTATGTTCCAGATACAGCACCGGATTTGGATCACGAATCGCGGCTATCAGTAGGCCCTTTGCATCGGACGGGGTCGCAGGGGTCACCACTTTGAGTCCGGGCGTGTTCAGGAAAAAGGATTCCACGCATTGCGAATGAAACGGACCTGCATGCACGCCGCCACCATAGGGACCACGAATCACAATGGGAATTGCAGCGCCCCAGCAGTAATGAGCTTTTGCTGCGTAATTACTGATGATGTTGAAACAGCACGCAATAAAATCGATGAACTGCATCTCAGCCACGGGCCGAAGGCCGCTCAACGCCGCTCCGATCGAAGCGCCTACGATTGCGGATTCGGAAATGGGCGTATCGATGACACGCTCTTCCCCGAATTTTTCCTGCAGCCCTGCGGTAACCTTAAACGCTCCTCCGTAAGCACCCACATCTTCACCCAAAACAAACACGCGCGGATCCGTATCCATTTCTTCAAACAAAGCCTGACGAATTGCTTCCAGATAAGTGATTGCAGTCATACTCGAAACACACCGGTGGAGGTATCTTCGGGCGCCGGCAAGGGGGAGGCAAGCGCTTCTTTTTTCGCCTGCTCCAGGATTTGCTGAATCTTGTCTTCCATTTCAGCAAGCTTCGTAGCCGTGATTATTTTTTGATCCGTGAGCAAGCGAACATAATGGTCTACCGGATCCTTTTTTCGCCATTCATCAAAT
>JBKKAT010000056.1:0-2788 GCA_046714535.1 Acidobacteriota bacterium
GACAAGGGCTGCAGCAAAAGAATCATCCGTGAGTCCCCTCGTGAATTTGCTGCAGCCCGCTTTCTCCGTCGAGCCATTGCTCGGACCGATCGATCTTCGCGATTACGTGCAATACGTGCAGTGGGTGATCGTTGGTGGAGAGTCCGGATCCGGAGCGCGGCCGATGCATCCGGCATGGGTCCGGCAGATCCGGGATGCATGTCTGAAAGCTAAAGTCCCTTTCTTTTTTAAACAGTGGGGTGAATACAGAATGCGTGAGTTTGGAGCGGACGATGTGTTTCCTGAGTGGCTGCGCTTAGGAAAAAAGAAAGCCGGCCGGCTGTTGGATGGAAAAATCTGGAACGAATTCCCGGAGCATTTATTGTGATCATTGATCAACAAATACCCACAAGCAAAAGAAGCCTGGCACTGGCAAAGGGTGTGTGCGCGCTAAGCCGATTGGAAGCGCGCCTTGAACGGCTCGGCCTACTGAAGATCGGCATGTCATCCAGAGGAAGAGTTCTCACCGCGAAACCGAGCCTCTTTCGCGGTTGCATTTTTGTATGACATTAATTCTTGCGGCGATTTTAACTTTTGCAGTCGTTTGCTGCATTTTTGCATCGGCTGCCGGCGCTTTGAATCGCGCATCGGAAGAGATGAACCGGTTTGGTGATTACCGATGATCTATGACTTCTTGATCACGATGCACTTCAGTGTTTCCTTTGGCTTTTTTTTAGCCATGCTCTGGTCAAACAATGCGCAGCTCGCAGGAGCCGCTTTGTTAATTGTGCTTTTATCGGGCGCAAACATTTACAACGAAGCTCGCAGACAAAAGAAAAAATGAACGTTGCTTCAGTTCCGGAACAGCTCACGCTCAAAGCGATGAAGATGACCGAACAGCAGGAACGCGTTTATTCAGTCCTTTGCCAGCGGTCGGGAAAGAAAAACGCGATCCGGATCCGGTACCTGGCTAAAATGGTGGACCTTCCCGAACGAGAAGTCCGGGACATTGTGACAGCGCTCATCCTTGTGTTCCGGATCCCGGTCGGCTCCAGCTACAACGTAAAAAAGCCGGGGTACTACATTATTAGTACCATCGAAGAAGCTGAAGAAACATACAACACACTGAAGCACCATGCGATTCAGATTCTCCGGAGAGCCGCTGTTGTAAAACGCATCACTTACCCGGAGCTGATCGGTCAGCTCATTCTGGAAACAAAACGAGAAACAAAATGAGAGTAGAATTTCCCTGCGGTTGCATAATCATTGATTATGATGAACAGCAAACACTGCTGAAATGCTACAAGGAAAACTGCACATATGTTGAAAAAATCCTCATCCTCGTAAAGTTTTCAAACAGCCCTCGCAGAGTAGAAAGGGATAAACAGGGATTCCAAGTCCTCGCATACCTAGAAACATGAAAGGACTTCGACTGGGCAGATTTCTTGAGCATTGCACTGCGCTTTTACTTGATGCATCTGCAAGTGCGGGGCTAGGGTTCATGGAAGAGGATAAGGTTATTGCCTACAAGATCTCACTCAAAAATGAAAAGACATTAGAAGTGCGGTTCCTTGTAAAAACAGATGGATATCCTTCTATTTGGACTAGGCCCTCACGTCTTAAATTATCCGGATCAGCTGCCCGCCGTTTCGTTGAGAGTGATCAGAAATGATCTGCATAAGAATCGGAAAAGCCCGCCTGCACATCGATGTGCAGGGTTGCATCCACTGCGGAAGTGAATATTCAACCGGTTGGAGCGAAGGAAAGGAAATTGAAGTTCGAGTGGATAACAGAAAACCCATTAAGGTGCGCGTTCCCATGTGCGCTGAATGCCGAAAAGGGATTCAAACAGAGGTGAAGTGATGCACGTTTGCCACGCTTTGAAATGCAATGTTCCCGTACCGCCTGCAATGCTGATGTGTCGCAAGCATTGGTTTATGGTGCCGAAAAGTTTGCGCGATGAAGTTTGGAGAACTTATCGCAAGGGTCAGGAGATCATGAAAGACCCGACCGGAGAATATCTGATGGCAATGAACGCTGCTATAAATGCTGTCGCGGACAAAGAAGGAGTTCCGCGATTTCGTCCAGAATTTTTGAAGGAGGGAAAGTGATCTCAGGAAACCATGAACATATTTGCGTGAAGTGTCACAAACAATTTCTGTGTCCAAAAATCACGCACTGCCGTGAAGTTAAGTCGTGGTGCACTGATTGCATCATGGAAAAAACAAGGAGAGCAAATGAAGATAGGCCGGCTGCAGATTAGAAAAATAGATCAGCGAATCATCATCTCGTGGGGTGGTAAAGAGCGACCTTCGAATGCCAAAAGCTTTCCACCTAAATCCTCAACAACAAAACCTGATGAAGAAGTCACGAAAGAATTTCTCCGATCATTTATCAGCGGTGGAACTATCGCTGCAGATTGCGATTTTTGTGGCCGGACAATTTACGTTGATGGAGGACTGTATTCATTTGGCGAACCCGGAGAGCTTCAAGAAGCTATCAAAAATTGCAGGGAGAATCCCGATAAGTTTCTAATGTGGTACGGAGATGTTTCGCTGGAGATTGGTCACCTGGATGGCCGTCAATTTGTTGTGGGATGTCCTTGCAACAAAGTAACACCTTACGAACGCTTCATCTGGAACTATCGCTGGCAGATTGCAGATTACCTTCGTTTACGTACGAACAGTTTGAGAAAAAATGTGCTACTTGAAATTGACAACATCGCGAGTATTCCTAAGAATCTGCCAAAATGAACTACGAACTCATCACCAACCGCTGGAAATGTCCGACATGCAATGGATCTTTGCGC
>JBKKAT010000057.1:0-4520 GCA_046714535.1 Acidobacteriota bacterium
TGCAGGCGGGACGCCTGCGGTCCATAGCTTGCGTTCCCTATTGTAGAATCTACATATGCTAAGAATCACGATTTGCATTTTTGTGCTGGCCACTCTTGCGTTTTCGGAAACGAGCGAACCTTTGCCCCCTTTGCGTAAGCAAGCGGAGATTCAACAAGAATGGCTCAAACACCGGCTGGACCGTGTGTTGCCAGCGGTGATGCGCAAGCATCACGTGGAGATGTGGCTGGTGATCTGCCGCGAATACAATGAAGATCCAGTCTTTTTTTCAATGATCTCACCAACAGTATTTGCCGCAAGGCGTCGTACGATTTATGTGTTCCATGATCAAGGCCCTGACAAAGGCGTTGCGCGGCTCGCTTTAGGCGGTGGATCGAACGGCGGACTCTATCAGGTTTATCGCGATCCGAACGTAGAAAACCGCGAATTGTGGGGACAGGGCCAGTGGGCTCTGCTCAGAAAACTATTGGACGAAAAGAAACCGCAGTCGATCGCCATCAACATTTCACGCATGCATGCCTTCTCCGATGGCCTTTCGGCCGGAGAAAAACAATCGCTCGAAGAAGCTATCGGTCCGGAATGGACCAAACGTTTTGTGTATCCGGAATTGCTGCCATTGGAATTCATTGCGACACGAATTCCGGAAATGGAAGGCACTTACCGGCAGATGATGCAAATTGTTCATTCCTTGATTTCACGCGCATTGTCCAGCGAAGTCATTACACCGGGAAAAACGACCAGCCAGGATGTTGTCTGGTGGTTGCGGCAAGAAGTGAACCGGATGGGGCTCGGCGTTTGGTTTCATCCTTCCGTTCGTGTGCAGCGGAAAGGGGCCACCGGAGTCCGGATTCTGGATGAAGCAAAATCAATTGTCATTGAACGGGGTGATGTTTTGCACACCGATTTCGGTATCAGCGCGATGGGACTCAACACAGACACTCAGCACATGGGTTACGTTTTAAAAGAGAATGAGAAAGATGTCCCTGCAGGAATCAAGAAGGCTTTATCGAATTCCAACCGGCTTCAAGACCTTTTGATGGAACGGTTGAAGCCAGGAAAAACCGGAAACGAAATTCTCCAGGACACACTTGCTGCCATGAAGGCTGCCGGAATCAAGGGAACGGTTTACACACATCCGATCGGAGATCATGGTCATGGAGCGGGACCCTTGATCGGACTCTGGGACCGCCAGGAAAGCATTCCCGGCCGCGGCGACGTGCCGGTTTGGAATCAAACATGGTTCGCCATTGAGCTTGCAACAGAAACACCTGTTGCTGAATGGGACAATCAAGAGTTATGGGTGGGCCAGGAAGAAGATGCCATGGTTAAGAATGGAAAAGCGCAATGGATACTTCAACGCCAGACGCAATATCATCTGGTGCATTAATCATGAAACTACCATCCGGGCAGGAAATAAGTGTTGTGACAGCCGTGGTTGCGTTCAATGAAGAGAAAAAGTTGAAGAGTGAATTTGAACGTTTTCAACCGGGCCACACCGACGAGGTTTTGCTGGTAGATGACGGCTCCAACGATGGATCTGCCGATGTAGGACGTGCCGCCGGCGTTACCGTGATCAGCCATCCTGCACGAAGAGGGGTGGGAGCCGCCGTTCGCACTGCGATCGCTTATGCGCTTGAAAAAAAGTATGACGTGTTAACCATCATGGCCGGAAATGATAAGGATCGTCCGGAGGAAATTCACAGATTGTTATCAAAGATCGATGAAGGTTACGACTTCGTGATTGGATCCCGCTATTTGCCCGGCGGATCGTACGGTAATACTCCGTTTTACAGGATTCTTGCTACGCGTTTCGTTCATCCTTTTGTTGTCTGGCTCACCACTGGTCGAAAACTAACCGATACATCCACGGGGTTTCGCGCCATCCGGACCACAATGTTTCGAGATCCGCGCGTACAGGTGGAGCAGGATTGGTTGAACGAATACGATTGCGAAATGTACATCATGTATAAAGCGGCAACGCTTGGTTATAAAATCGCCGAAGTTCCCGCATCAAAAATTTATCCGCCATGGCAACTGAGCTATACGAAAATGAAACCAATCAGCGGCTGGTGGAAAATGCTGCGGGCATTCTTTTATCTGCGCCTGGGTATTCGAAATTAGGGCGAGTGACGCGCCGGCTTATCGTTCATCCAACCTTATACTCAACCCTTCAACGGGGGAGACATCACACAATTCCTGAAGAATCGTTGTTGCTAGTGCGGATAATTCTTCAACAGTTCCATTTATAGGAAACTGGAGAAAACGAGAGCGTTTGTTATGCGACAAATGATCATTTGAAGGGCGGATGTTTTTAGAACTAAAGAATGCACGAACCTTGAATTCATGCGTACTTTCCGCTTGCCCGTCCAACAGGAAACTTGCTTGAAGGAGCGGGTCGCTTGCGATGATGGCGAACCCGCGCTTTCTATCAAGCGCGAAGAAGTAAGCAACCTTGTACCTTTTTGCCGGCACGAGTAAACGAGATACGTATGAGGCAATTTGGTCGAACCATTTTTCTGGGTAATAATCGCCACGGGGAGGTTTGAGGCTATCAAGTTCCTCGGATTCTATTAAGTCGATGTAAGCCTCATCAATGCAAATATTACAGATTCTCGCCTTTTTGCTGTGAATCATTGTGTGAAATTCGGGAGGAATCCTGTCGCAGAAACTACATTCTTCACCTTGCCACATCCTTCTCTCAATGCCCAATGCTTTACGTTTAGACACTGATCGTTTTAGCCACCTGGCAGTGATACCCGGGTAGATTCGCTCAGCGCTGCGCTTCGCTTTCGCAAGGGAGTCATACCCGCGATGAGCAATAATGTTCCAGTTCTTGTCACAGTGGAGTATCTCAAACCCCTCACCCCGCAGAGGCATAGCAAGAGCGAGACAAGGCACAGGCCCAACCTCTCGACCTCCGATGATTATGGAACTATGGCCTGAATATGTAATCGGCGGATATATAAATGCATAAAACAGGGTTCTGAAACCGTCGATAACAAATGGGGGCGGAGTTAGAGACCTCTTTTTGCTTTTGGTCATCACATTTTTCCGATCAGGCTAAAACACATGATTACTGATTGGAGCTTTTCCCAGCACTATTAATGGAATGGTGGTTGCAATCGGTACCTGAGAAAGCTGCGGTTGCGGTCCGGTTGAACGACTACGTTCGGCGGCCACGCTCTTACTAAAATACAGAACCTGCCAGAATAAAACAAACCAACATTATAACGACTAGTAGCAACGAACAAGTCAACAATCTTATACGAAGACGTCCCCATGGAAACAGGAGAAGCGGGATAATGAGCCCGCCCGCAAAATAAAGATATACGAGGAGCATATCCGATACTTGTTTTACGCGAACCTTTGTTTGCAGTTCGGAATTTGCAACTGTGGCAAAGTCTACTGAAGAATAAACGACCCAGTAGGAAAAGCGGTTAAGAACGTCTGATGCATGCAAGGCAAACATAAAGGCTACCATTTCCAATGCAGCGCCTAGCCGATTGCAACGAAAAGTAAAGGAAAATAATCCTTGTTGTTATAGCGGTTAGTTATCCATTCTAGCTTATTATCTTGCCTGGATTCATTTTACTTCCGAGCCTGACGCCTCAAATCAAGCTGCTTCAGCCGAAAACGAATTGCCCATCAAAATGATTGGAGAATGGGGTGCTTTTCAACTTATTGGTACACCTTATAAGCCTTCTGACAAAGTTACTTACACTTCTCCCAGGATCATAGTTGATACGGAAGACGCTTGGTCTCTTATCCCAATTATGATCAACAAGGTTGCGAAGGGAAGATCCCCTTATCGAGAGGGCTCAACGGTAGTATTGAAGGTCCATAGTGCAGCGCTGATGGGATTGCGAATGAATAAACAGTACTCATTCACAGTCAACGGCGACAAAGCTAGTTCTGGTAAATGGCGATACTATTTAACAGCAATTGATCTACCGAAGAATGACGTGAAATGAAGCTGCCGTACAAGTCGTTGCAGCCGATCGCACCCGTGTCTCACTCAGTCACGTTGCTTGCAGGGTCCTTGCGGTGGCGCCGGTTAGCTCGCGCGCTCGGCGGCCAGCCGAAATGCATCTTCATAGGATCGTGATTACTAGAAAGGACAACGATTCAAGACTGCGGCTATCATTCTCAGCTGCCGAAACAATTAATTGGGAGTCACCAAATGATACAGGTTCATTGCCTCATGACGCAATTCGGACACTTTAGTACGTGTAGTAAGGCGTCAAGCTACGTTACAGTAGGCCGGAGATAAGCATCGTAGGTTAATCATCTGGCTATCTCCTATTCAAAGAAATCCGAGACTGTTTGAGCGATGAAGCGGCATTCTTCTTCCGTCAAACCTGAATACATAGGAAGAGACAAAACAGTTTGAGCCAGATCCTCTGCGACAGGAAAACTTCCCTGCTGGTAACCCAGCGGCGCCATGACTTTCTGAAGGTGAATTGGAAGCGGGTAATGGATTCCGCATTCTATATCATTAGAACTCATATATTCGTAGAGTG
>JBKKAT010000058.1:0-4015 GCA_046714535.1 Acidobacteriota bacterium
AAGGAATGTTAGGATGACGCGGATCGAACCCAATCAGAAAGAAAAGCTCTCTTTGCCATGGTTCTTTGTGCTTCTGTTCTTGTGCGCCATTGGTGTGATCCCGATGATTCTCGCTTCCTACGGCAAACAAATTCCCGGGCCGCTCAAGTTGCTTCAATTGATCATGCTCTTTGGTCCGGCTCTTGTTGCGTGTATCGCTTCTTATGTGAATGGTGGTTGGGCCGGCGTTAAGGAACTTCTGCGTGGACTCGTTAAGTGGAAGGTTCATCCTGGATGGTATTTTCTGGCGATTCCTTTTCCGCTTCTGGTTTATGCCGCATCACTGCTCCTCAGCAATGCGATGGGTTTCACAAATACGCCACTGCCTGGCACGTCTAAAATTCTTTCTGTCTTTTTGGTTACGTTCGGAGTCTATTTTCTATTGAATACGGAAGAGATTGCCTGGCGCGGGTACGCATTGCCTCGTGTAACAGAGCGGGTCGGTCTCATATGGGCAACTATTATTATTGGAGTCCTATGGGCAGTAATTCATTCCCCTTTGTTCTGGTTAAAGGGGGGACATCCGGCCGGTTATACATTCCTTGGATTCTTCGTCAGGTTGATGTTCATGAACGTGTTGTTTACTGCGATGTATTATGGTCCGGCACGAAGTATTTTAATCGTTCATTGCCTCCATCAATCCTTAAATGCAAGTGTAGAAGCAATTCCCGTTTATCCGAAGGCCATTCAAAGCGTCGCTCCCCAGACAATAGCCACTGCGTTCTTTTTTGTGGTTGGCCTGATTTTGTTTCTAAGGCTCAACCGCGCAAGCAGAGAAAAAAGAATCTAATCCCTTCGTCTTTACGTTAAAAGAGCTCGGCGAGTATTACTGAGAAATTAGTTGCCGGAGCACATACGGAAGGATTCCGCCGTGCTGGTAATACTCCACTTCGATCGGAGTATCGATTCTCAAAATGACCTTTACTTCTTCCAAACTGCCATCGGTGCGATGAATTCTTAGCGTTACCATCTGTTGCGGCTTGATTCCGGCTTCAAGACCGGTGATATCAAACGTCTCGGTGCCAATCAGCTTTAGCGTTCGCGCGTTGGTTCCTTCCAGGAACTGGCAAGCCAGCACACCCATTCCAATCAGATTGCTGCGATGGATGCGCTCAAAACTTTCCGCGATTACGGCGCGCACTCCGAGCAAACGGGTGCCTTTTGCCGCCCAGTCACGGGAGCTTCCCGTTCCATATTCTTGTCCGGCAAAGATGATGAGCGGAATGTGTGCGCTTTGATATTTGATTGCTGCGTCGTAGATCGTCATTTGCTCACCCTCCGGCTGGTAAATGGTGACGCCCCCTTCAATTCCGGGAACCATTAAGTTTTTGATCCGGACGTTCGCAAATGTTCCCCGCGTCATCACGCGATCATTTCCGCGTCTTGCTCCGTAACTATTGAAGTCTTTTTCTTCCACTCCATGCTGCAGTAAATACTTTCCTGCAGGACTGTTCTTTTTAATCGCGCCTGCCGGACTGATGTGATCTGTCGTGACCGAATCCCCAAAAATAGCAAGCGGCCGCGCCCCATGAATCTCCGTAACACTGGAAATTTCTGTGCTGAATTGCTGAAAAAACGGAGGTTCCTGAATATAGGTAGAATTCGGATCCCATTTGTAAACAGCGCCGGTGCTGGAAGAGATCTCATTCCAGAGCGGATTCTTGTTCGCGAATTCCGCGTAAAGGCGTTTGAAAGTCTCCGGATCCATTGCGGTGCGCATCAGTGCGCTGACCTCTTCGAGACTTGGCCAGATCTCTCGCAAGAAAACATCTTTGCCATCTTTTCCTTTTCCGATCGGTTCTGAAGTGAGATCAATATCAACTTTTCCAGCCAGCGCAAATGCGACAACCAGTGGCGGGCTCATCAAAAAATTTGCTTTGATGTTTTGATGCACTCTTGCTTCAAAGTTTCGATTGCCACTGAGCACGCTTGCTGCAACGAGGTCATTTTTCGTGACCGCTTCCTCTATATTTGGATGCAAAGGTCCCGAATTGCCGATGCACGTTGTGCAGCCGTAACCAACCGTATGGAAACGCAGATCGTTCAAGTAACGATTGAGTCCCGTTTTCTCAAGATATTCCGTCACCACACGCGACCCGGGGGCCAGTGAAGTCTTCACATAAGGTGGAACCTGGAGTCCTCGTTCTACTGCCTTTTTTGCAAGCAGGCCCGCTGCCAGCATTACACTGGGATTGGAAGTATTGGTGCAAGAAGTGATCGCAGAAATCAAAACAGAACCATGTCCAATGTCGGTTTGTTTTATGGGAGTTTCGACGACAACTTCTGGAACCCGATCCGGAGTAGGGCGGTTGTTCATCATTTCCAGTTCGGTCCAGGTGCTCGTCCCCTTATTCTCCTTCGGCGCTGTTTCCTGTTCACCGCCGCCGGTATGAGTTTCCTGTTGATGTCCATTGAGGCGAACAGGAACCCGGAGTGAAAGCTGATCGGTTTTGTTGTAACCGTTTTCCGAGAGCGGTTTCCCGAGTACTTCAGCGAACTTACTTTTCAGTTCCGCAAGATGGATTCGGTCCTGGGGTCTCTTCGGACCGGCCACAGAAGGTTGCACTTCCTGGAGATTCAGTTCTAATACCGTAGAGTAATCGCACTGATGTTTTTGAGGGATTCCGAACATCAGTTGCGCCTTGTAGTAATTCCGAAAAACATCCACATGTTTTTCCCTGCGTCCTGTTGCCAGTAAATATTTGCAGGTCTCTTCATCAATGGGAAAGTATCCCATTGTTGCTCCATATTCAGGAGCCATGTTTGCAATGGTCGCGCGATCGGGCACGGCCAGTGAAGTTGCTCCTTCGCCATGAAATTCGACAAATTTGCCGACCACCTTCGCTTTTCGCAGCATTTCCGTTACGTGCAACACCAGATCGGTTGCAGTCACTCCATCGCGCAGTTTTCCGCTCATATGCACGCCCACCACATCGGGGGTCAGGAAGTATACAGGCTGTCCGAGCATTCCGGCTTCGGCTTCAATTCCACCAACTCCCCAGCCAACGATTCCCAGACCATTGATCATGGTTGTATGAGAATCAGTCCCCACCAGCGTATCGGGATAATAAACCCCATCATTGCTCAATACTCCTTGCGCGAGGTATTCGAGATTCACTTGATGAACAATTCCGATTCCCGGAGGTACCACGGTGAAACCTTCAAAAGCCTGAGTTCCCCATTTCAAGAATTCGTAGCGGGCGCGATTCCTATGGAATTCCACTTCCATGTTGCGCTTCCGCGCATCAGGCGTGCCGAAAAAATCGACCTGCACAGAGTGATCAATGACAAGATCCACTGGAACCAACGGCTCTATGATTCTGGGGTTCCTTCCCATTCTGTCCACCACGGAACGCATCGCAGCAAGGTCAACGAGTAACGGAACACCCGTAAAATCCTGAAGCACAATCCTGGCGACAATAAATGGAATCTCCGCCGTTCTTGTTTCATTCGGTTTCCAATTTGCCAGCGAACGGATGTCCTGTTCTTTGATTTTCAGTCCATCAAAATTGCGAAGAACCGACTCCAACACAATTCGAATGCTGACCGGTAGACGCGATACAGGAGCGATACCTTCTTTTTCAAGCCCGGGTAAGGAGTAGAAACTGCCTTCTTCAAAATTCTGCAACGTATTGAATAGATTGTGCGCCATAACTCAACCTCTTTGAACAAAAGATAACGAAGGAAACTAAGATTTTAAATACTTCGTTCTCTTCGTTAGCTTCTGTTAAAAAAAAGATTCTTCATATTCATTATAATTGTTTTATGAGAGTCTCCGTGATCATACCGGTCTTGAATGAAGAGGAATCGATTGGGCCGGTCCTCGATCACATACCCGGAGACCTCGTTTCTCAGATCATTGTTGTGGATAATGGATCGAGTGATCGAACGTCAGAAGTCGCGCGAGAACGTGGCGCGCACGTCGTTCATGAGATGCTCCGTGGATACGGGCACGCCTGTTTGCGCGGAATAGAGG
>JBKKAT010000059.1:0-8373 GCA_046714535.1 Acidobacteriota bacterium
TTCTTCCAGACTTCTTCGAAGGTGGCCGTTCTCCCACCGCAGCTGCGAAAATAATATGGCCGGAAAGCTTTTTGCTGATAGGTGAGGATGAGTCCCGTCGTTTCCTGTACCGCTTTGAGCGCCTCAGGGGCAGGGGAGTAGGACTGAAATACCTGGCAGTGCGTCAGATCACAGAAGTCGGCTTCGATATCTGGATGGCGCCTTCCTGAGTGCAAAAAGCTCCTGGACACGACAGCGAAAGCTTCCAGCGCCGCAGATTCCTTGACCTCCCCCATTTCCGATGCGCTTAATGAGCCGAGCAATTCTTCCTGCGATGTGTGTAGTATTACAGTAATAGCATCACGGCCGGGGGCCAGGCGCAGATTCCCATGGTAGCGACGGGTGATCTTGTCCGAAACCGTGAGCTCCATGGTGCAGGGAGATACACAGGAAATTGAGAGCTCAGACAACGATTTCGATTCAACGATCAGATCCTTGCTCGCCAGTTTTACTTTTAGAGGAGCCTTCGACAGGAGAATTGACTGCGATCCGTTGGCCCGAAGCGCGGCGCGTTCCGGCTCAATGAGTGTAATCGTCAATTCTGTGGGGCGCAGAATCGAAAGGATGGAAATCGAAACAGGTGAATCCGAATACAAAACACCGGGCAGGCTAATCAGAAGAGCCAGGAGCGTTTTCACCGGGATTGCAAAAACCAGGCGATAATTTTGCCGCCAAGAGGGGCCGCATGAGTTGCGCCGCGGCCATGGCGTACGAATGTTAAAACGGCGATTTCCGGCTTTTCCGCGGGATAAAGTCCGATCCACCAGCCCTGTGTTTCACGCCAGTTCACTTTGCCATCCTGCCACAAAAGGGAAGTGCCGGTTTTTCCCAGAATTGATTGTCCGCTGTTCCGTTTCGCTTCCAGGGATGTTCCTTTTTCAGAGCTGAGTTTCAATCCCTGATGAAGAAGTTTTTTGATTGGTTCTCCCAGCGCAACATGTCTGGCCGGATGCCCCGGCGCTTCGAATAAATGCCCTCCGTTAAACAGAGCGCAATAAGCGCGCAAGAGGAGCGTTGGCGATACGGTCCAGTCTAATGTTTTCCCGGTCATGATTCCCTGCGGATCGAGCGACGATTCATTTTGAGCGAGATCGAATTTCTGCAAAATTTTTCGAAAAACCTGAGGTGAAATTTGTTTGGCCAATTGCCGAAAATAAACGTTGCAGGAATGCGCTAACCCTTCCACGATGCCTGCTTTTCCATGTCCATTGCGGTCCCAACAACCGTTGGGATCAGTGGAAAGAGTCGCCGGGCAATGGTATTCAGGAAAATTCTTCCCGTGTTGCTCGTAATAGGCGATCGCTGTAAAAACTTTTATCAAGGATCCGGGAGGTGAGGGCTTTTGCAATATGTCTGCGTGGGAGACTCCCAGGATTTTTCCGGTGCGCGCGGAAACGATGATTGCGGAAGCGTTTTGATCGCTGAGTTTTTGATTCAGGAGAGATTGGAAAGAGGCGGAGTATACGGGTTTTGTAAAAGCGACCAGCATCAGCGCGATTGCGAAACATAGCCGGCGAGACGCCTGGGGTCGATAATGCCGGCCGGAGGCCGGCGCTCCATATGCCTGCGGTCTATAACTATTTAAGTTCATAGCGGACAACCTCGTGATTGGGATTCCGGGTGACAGTGGAAGCAACAATCGGATCGAGTACGCGAAGAAGGCTTGCGATGTTTCCTGAAAAGAACAAAGGCACGTCTTCCTCATATGCTCCGTGATCCAGACGCTCCATCAGTCGTGTGTATTTCCAACGCCCTTCCTTCCAGTTCACTTCGCTGTAATTTGCTGCGGGCGGAACAGGAGATTGTGGCAAGTTTGCGATGATCTGCTTGAAATCGGATTCTTCATTGGAAATAACAATCCATGGAGCGTCCAATCGCGCGTAAATGGGGTGCAAGGATTCCAGCACAAAGTTGCCGTTCGAATCGGATCGCCAGCGCCCGCCCTGATCTTGAGTCGATTGAAGCAACAGGAAATGCTCAAGAATTTCACCCAGGAATGCTTGTTGATTCAACGCAGCCAGATTCTTTACTTGCAGAATCAGTGTTTGCGGAAATCGCACGAACAGCGCCTGACGATCCCAGAGCGGATAGGACAATCGCACCTGCGCCGCGGGTTGCGCGGCAGAAATCAATTTGGCTAATTCGGCTTCCTGATCTGCGCGCAAAAGCGTTTCCGATTTCACCTCGAGCAAAGGCTCATCGATCTGTTCGAGCAAAATGTTTCGCGTTTCTGCTTGCGTTGCGCGTTCCGAGGCTCCGGAAAATGCTGGTGGATACGAAACCGTTTTATCTTTTTCAGGCAGGCGATTGATCATCTTTAGTATTCGGCGTGCTGCGTCAGCAGAATCAACAGGCGCGTTCATATATAGAATTTCGTGGCGGAAGTTTTTAAAAGGACTTAAATATTGCTGGACATTCAGTTCTGCGGACGAGACGTCCGCACCACTTTTTACAAAGTGTCTGTATTCAGTGATTGCATTTGACTCGATCTTGAGATCGATGCGTGTTGCTTGAATGGATGCAAAATCGCGGACGTTGCGATGAATCCAGTACTTTTGAAAATGGCGATTCTTCTGCAAAGCTTCCTGATCCAGGAAGAGCGCTACATCGCTATCTTCTTGTTTCTGAGCGAGCTGCCACTTTCTGGACTGCTCCAGTGTTTGAGCCGGGTTGGTTAAATTGGCGAGTGTTCTCGTCAAAAGACTTTCTTCCGTGGCGACAATCAGAAATGGATCGGCATAAGCAAACGCAAGTGCTCCATCGCCCGGCTCAACGTAATACGTCCGGTCATCGCTTTTCTTTTCCTGGAACCGGGATTTTGCAAGCCAGATCTCCGCTGTTTTCGCTTCAGCGAAGGGGAGTCGTGTGGCCGCGATCGCCTTCAGCTCACCAATATCGTAAAGCGCCAGCGCCGATTGCGTTCCCGCTGCTTGAATCAGGTTATCCAGCGTGAAACTGAATTTACCGCCCGTTCCCCACTTTGCGGTCCTGTCCCGGAGCTTCAAATACAACGTCGAAGTCTGGAACCGTTCATAATTTGCAGATTCTTCCCAATCGGCTTTGACGTTAGACTCCTTCCACCATTTCAGCAAACCCTCCAGGTCCTTTGCCTCGGCATACACGAGACTCCCGTCCGGAAAGAAGCTCGAAGGAGCCTGGGAAGCGCGTTCGGCCATCTGCGCGAGGGTGAAGGAGCCAATCAACAGGAATAATACTACAAATATAGTAGGCCGGGGATGCAGTTTGAGAAACGTGTAACTGTTTTTCATTGGTTCCTCCCGATGTTGAGGCCGAGCCGGTAGTTTTGGTCGTCGGCTTCCTGCTGTTCCGACAGCGTTTTCTGCAGCGCTACAACCTGTTCGGCCAGAGATTCCTGTTCCGCAACGGATTTGGTGTGCGCTGCGGCCATCTGAAGGAAGAAGATTTGTCCCGTTATGTCGCTTTCTTTATGAGCGCAGCCGGCCATTTGTAACGCGATGGTTTTTGTTTCTTCTTCCGAAAGGCTCAGACTCTCCACGGGATAATTCGAATAATCGTCATAGTAGTATTCTTCTTCCCCTCTCCCAAAATACATATCCTTGCTGGAGTATTGTCCGCTTCTCTGGCGATCCGGGTCCAGGGTCTCAAGAGCTTGCAAGCACTTGTTTTCCCGGACATATGCCTGAAAGAGCTTCAACTGCAGCGTTCGATCCAGCGGACGCAGGAAGAGTTCGGCGCGAACCAGCGCTGAAGGAGGAGTTTGATTCAGTTCCAGCAGCACACCACGCAAATGATGGGAGTAGGGCTGCGAATCCACTTGCTGCCCGCGCATGGCCTTTTGGATGGCTTTCATTTCTAGAGGACCAACGAGAATGGATCCGGACTTTCCATACACTTTTGCTGCAAGCGTGCGGTCAACAGCCGTCGCGGAAGAAGAGACAACAACCTTTTGCGCGAGCTTTGCAGCGTCCGTTTTCCGATTGAGCTGCAGGAAGTCCTCAGCCAGGCGCGATTGATTCACCTCATCCCAGCTCTTTCGTTTGAGAAGTTCTTCACGTAAGGGGAGTGCGTGTTCCCATTGTTTGTGTTTTTCCCAGAGTTCTGCGGCAGCGTGAAAACCTTCCAGATTTTCGCCATTCAAATAAATCATCTTGCGAAGCAATTCCTTCGCTTCATTGATCTGATTTTTTTGCAGTTTCACATCAGCAAGTCCAATGTAATTTGCGTCGTCCGTTCGCCCAATCGACAGCAACCAGGAATACATCTCTTCCTTCAAGCCGGTTTCCAGCGCCGTTCCTTTGACCGATTCCAATGTTTTGCTGTAACGTTCTTCCCGGACTGAAATGTCTTCGAATGAATCCGCCGGTTTGATGAAATCATTTAAAAGTTTGCGCGCCTCTTCGTCTTTTCCCGCCAGAGCCAGCGCCCGGATCCTGCGAATCAAAATTTCCTCTCTCGTTTGCTCGGCGTCGGTCGCTTCGAATTTCTCCTGAACTCTGGACAGAATTTCAGCGGCCTGCAATGCATCGCCTGAATCCATCAATGTCTTTGCGTATCGTTGATTCCATCGCCAGTATTCGTTTCGCAAAGAAGTTTGTTCCTGACCAACGGCAGTCATCAAGCGGGACTGCAGATACTCGTTTACGGCAGCATAAACGCGAATCTGCACAGGCCGGCCAAGGTCGTACGAAAGCAAGGATTGTCCGAATTGCGAAGGGGCGGGAGCCACGGCCATCCACCGGGAAACAAGCTCGTTTCTATGTTCCGGTGCAACGCTTCTCAAGTAGAGCTGTATCATGGGCAGACTGCCCGCGCTTCCGGTTTTTCGTATGTTTGCTTTGAGGAACTCTTCCACATCTTTTCGAATCGAGTCCACGAAACCGAAATCCACAGCCGCCTGCAGGTAAAGGTTCCAGGCGTGGGCGTTGTTGCGGTGCTCTTCATCGGTCACGATTGCTTTCCAAACATTGAGGGCATCCTCTTTTTTGCCGAGTTCCATCAATGTGCGTGCCCGCCGATCCTGGAACTGGAGGTTGTCCGCATCCAGTTGTAGTGCAAGCGTGAAATGTTCGAGCGCTTTTTGATGCTGTTTTTCACGCGAGTAAAAAGCTCCCAGCTGATCTTGCCTGACCGAAGCAGTGGGGGCCCCTTCCAGATCCGAAGGAAGGTAATAAGCTGCGTGCTCCTGGCGGTCCGTCCAGAAAAGGTATTGGCCGTAAGCTTTACCATAATAGAACCAATCGTCTCCTTCTAAGGTTTTAGTAGGATCGCGGTCCTTGTCCAGGAGTTCGCCGATGGTTTGAAGGGCAAGTACATGAGTGAAATTCTTGTCGAAGAAATCGGAAGCTTCCCGGATTTGCCAGCCGACCATTGCGAGCTGGATCGATTCCCACGAAGGGTCCTTTTTGTACCGCGCATGCAAAGATTGAATCGCGATGAGGGCGAGTCCTTTGTCTTTTTTCTTCAAAAAGTAATTTGCAGAAATCAGGTTTGCGGCTGCCGCTGCCTGTTTCAACTCTTCTTTGAGTTGTTTTGCAGAAAGTAAATCGAGATAGCGTTCGACGCTTTCCGGCTGCAAATCATATTTATTGCCAAAACGGTTATATTTGCGCAAAACGGCAAGCTCCTGATCCGTTTTGTCCGCAAGTCTGTAAAGTTGGGCGATTTCTACAAGTTCTTCCCTGTGATCTTGTGGAATTTTGTACTTCGCAAACTCCGCTTCCATCCATGCCGCGCAACGCGCATATTCATGACGTTGCTTGTAAAAAGCGATAACCTGGCTGTGCCACTGTCTATATTGGTTCCACTGATCCCCCTGCTTTCCGAAGCTGAGATTCCTGTAATATCCCGCTAAATCCAGGAGAAGTCGTTCTTCCGCCGGCGCCATCATCGCTGCTCTCACCAGAGGCAACAGTTCCTGGACCGCAACATCGTAATTTGTTTTGTAACCTCCGCTTTGGGCAATCTGATCCGGCAGAACGCCGTGAAGACTTCGCCAATCTTCTTCCGTGTAATAAAGGCGCAGCAACTCAGCGTAACGATTGGAAAACAGATCGCGCACCATGTATTGCGCAGACCGAAGTTCTTCGGAATCAAAGGTTGCACGCTTCAGGTCCGCTGTGATTCTGTTTGACGTTAACCGTAAAACAGAAAATGCTTCCGGCCGTTTTCCGGACCGGATCAGCGCTTCCAGATAAGAGCGCAGTCCCTCCACATTCAGCTCAACGCTGGTGTCTTTGAAGTATTGATCGAGCCCCGCTTTGCCGTATGTAACGGCGCTATCCCAAAAGCCCCAGGCAACACCCTTTTGAGCCAGTGCAAAATTCTTGTTCATTGCTGATTTCTCGTTCAGGAAATCCGCATAGAGCTCCAGCGCCTTCTTTTCATGCCTGAGGCGAGCATGAAGCTCAGCCATTGGCTCCAGCCATCGTTTGTTCTTGTAAGACAGTTCGTAAGCCTTTTCATACTCTGAGATCGCTTCTTCGTACTTTCCGAGTCTTTGAAAAGCTTCAGCAACCTGCTGGTAAAAATCGACTCGTTCTGGCCGGATGGTGATCGCCGTTTGAAATTGTTTGATCGCCGCCTCAAATTCTCCGGTGAACAGACGCAAGCGCCCCAGCACCATGGGCCAGCGATGATCTTTGGGTGATGCCGCCGCCGTTTTGGCATAATAGTCAAACAGGCGCTGACTGAGGCCGTATCTCGCCGCGAAGTCTGCTGCTTCTTTCAGACCTTCTTCCGACTCCGCCTCTCTGTTGAGGATCTCAATATATTGATCGAGTGCTGCTGTGAAATCTTTGAGGATCACGTTCGCTTGAATGACTCCACGACGCAATTCGGCGATTCGTTGCGTTTTCTCATCTTGCGATAATTTCGAATCGCGAACCTTTTGCAATCCCTCTTTGTAGTGAACGGTCAGAGAAGCATAATCTTTTTGCTCTGCCAGGATTTCAGCTACAAACTGGAAATATTGTGCATTCAGCGGATCTGAATTCAAAAGGTCTCGCGCATGAACCAAAGCGGGTGAGAGGTCCTTTCTCTCGCGATATTTGTTGGCAACTTCCAATAAATATTTCTTTCGCCAAACAGGATTTGCGGCCGCCAGAACATCTTTGTAAACCGCAAAGGCCTCACCATATTGTTCGGTACGCCAGTAAAAAGACAACAGCTCCTGAATGAGCCCCGCGCTTTTCGATTGCTGCCTGTACAGACGAACGTAAACTTCTTCTGCCTTCTTCTGATTCCGGTTTGCTTCGTAGAAACGGGCCAGCTCCAGAGTCCTGTTCCAGCGTTCCAGGTCCGATGCCGCATCGGCAACCTGCCGGTTCAGTATTTTTTCGTATAGATCGTTGAAACCCAGATCACGCGATGTCTGTTTCAGCGTCTCTGCAATGTTTCGAAAATTTTCCGTGCGGAATGATTCCAAAGTGGTACCAATCAGGTGCCGAACCAGTGCCATTTCGTGCCATTTTGTGTAAAAATGAACCGTTCCGGTCCATAACGGTTCATTTTGGTTCTCCTTCTTCAGCTTCTCATCGATGTGTTTCCGGATCAACTCCGAGTATTTCTTGCGCTGATATAACTCTCCGAGCCGGTTCCATGCCATTTCGGATTGGTTAGCAAGAGACCTGGCGTATTCAGCGATGGCATTCTGATAATCGCGTTTCGATTCGTAAATCGCTCCCGCTTCATACGCAAACAAGGAATCATCCTTCTTAAGTGCCCGAATTTTTGCAATCGTTTGGAGCGATTCATCGAAGAGATAGTAGTCCCAGAAGATTGTGGCGACTTCCACGTAACGATCCGGATTATACGGATCGATTTTCAGGATTTCATTCCAGTGTTTTCCGGCCTGATCGTAGCGTTCGATATCGGCCATCGTTTCGCCGGCTGTGGTCCAGAGTGCCGCATCGGAAGGGGAGATCATCGCAAGGTGTTCGCGTATTTTTGCCGCCGTCCAGTAATTTTGAATATCCTGCGTCCCGAGCGATCGCTTCAAATCAGCGAGACGTAAATTGATTTCCAGATCGGCAGGATACTTTTTGCCGAGTCCTTCGTAGTGAATCACCGCGTCTTCAAAGTGCGACTTCCACTGCGCAACATCTCCCGTGAAACGGGTGTAGACAGCATTTGTGGTTTGAGGAGTTTCCGGCAAACGGCTGTGCGCTGAAAGATAACCCAGATATTCGTTTCGAATTCCCTCATCCAGAAAATAATATTCCGCGGCAAGCGCCTCCCATTCTCCCAGGCGTTTGTTTTTGGTGTAATGACCCAATAAGTTGCGCACAAAATGCACATTCAACGGGAATTTTTCGTGCGCATAACGGTTGAGTGCAACGTAGAGCTGTTCCGTGG
>JBKKAT010000060.1:0-3183 GCA_046714535.1 Acidobacteriota bacterium
ACTTTCAACGTCGTGGTTTGCGATTTACCATCCAACGTCAAACGGACCGTATAGTTACCGGGTGGAACCATGGGTCCTGAAAAAGGATCGCCGGCATCGAGTTTGGCATTCGGAATCATTTCCGCTCCTCTGTAACCAAGATCCCAGGAAACAACCTGCACTCCAGCTTCTTTTGGCAGAGCAAGTTTTTTGAGGCCT
Organism: Acidobacteriota bacterium; assembly: GCA_046714535.1. Taxonomy (GTDB): domain Bacteria; phylum Acidobacteriota; class HRBIN11; order JAKEFK01; family JAKEFK01; genus JAKEFK01. The sequence goes on from JBKKAT010000060.1 coordinate 199, forward strand.
TCTTCTTCCTCCTTGAGATCCCAACCGGCGCCTGTTGGTTCCATCGGTTTGCTGCTTAAAGTTTGGATCACACGATTCTGTGAATCGATGACTTCGATTGTGTAATCATTCTTCGGCGCTTCTTTTAACCAGTAGTGAAAAACTGCGCGGCCTCCCGGATTTTCGCCCATCCATTTATCTTCCGGCCAGGATCCGTAAAACTGCCAGCGCGTTGCATCGGCTGCAGGAAAAAGATGGAAGGTGCTTGATGTCACCTCTTTATTCCACGATCTCACCACATTTAAATGATCGAAGACCCAGATCGAACGTCCCATCGTTCCAACAACTAGACTGTTATCTTTCACTGCCAGGTCATGAACTGCTACGGTTGGCATATTCAATTTCATCGATCGCCAGCTTTTACCGCCATCTTTGGAGAAAATCACTCCACGCTCCGAGCCAACATACAGGACATTCTTATCGGTAGGATCTTCGCGGACAGCATGGAGATAAACATTCTGCGCCATTCCGTTATCCAGACGGCTCCAGGTCTCGCCGAAATCGGAAGTCTTGAACAAATACGGTTTCATGTTATCCAGGCGATGCGCTTCGGCAACAACGTAAGCAGTCCCGGCATCGAAACGGGAAGGCTCAACCATTGTGATCGTTGCCCATTCCGGTAATCCCTTGATGCCGCGCGTGACATTTTTCCAGCTCTTGCCCGCATCTTTTGTGATTTGCACAAGACCATCATCGGTCCCTGCCCAGATCAAATCTTTTTGGACCGGTGATTCCGCGACCGCGAAAATTGTGCAGTAAATTTCAACGCCTGTGTTGTCTCCCGTTATGGGACCACCTGACCACTTTTGTTTCGATTTGTCGTTGCGAGTTAAATCAGGACTGATCGCGGTCCAGTTCAGTCCGGCATTGTCCGTACGGAACAGCACATTGCCGCCATGATAGACGACCTTCGGATTGTGCGGTGAAATCGCAATCGGAGCGGTCCATTGAAAACGGTATTTCAATTCTTCACCGCCACGGCCCGAAGCATTTTCCGGATAAGCACTGATGTTGCGCGCCTGTCTGGTGCGATGATCGTAGTGCGAAATGTAACCCATATATTCGCCTGCGTAAACGATGTCCGGATCGGATGGATCGGACACAACCCAACCGGCTTCGCCACCTCCGACCCCGTACCAGTCACTGTTTCGAATCCCGCGATAGCTCAAGCTGCGGTTAGGTCCTTGCGCCGTGCCAATATCCTGCATCGCACCGGCAACATGAAACGGAACACGATTATCCACCGAGACGTGATAGAACTGCGCAATCGGAAGGGGCGGCGCGAACCACGTTTCGCCGCCATCGGTGGAAATGTTTACGCCACCATCATCTGCTCCGATCATTCTTTTCGGATTGTCGGGATCGATCCACAAATCGTGATTGTCTCCGTGCGGAATGCCTTTTACAAAATGAAATGTTTTGCCGCCATCGATGCTTTTCAGCATCGGCACTTGCGGAATCCAGACTTCATTCGGATTCACCGGATTGATGGTGATCGTCGAATAGTACCAGGCGCGCTCGCGCAGGAAACGGTTGGCCGTTACAAGAGTCCAGCTATCGCCGCCATCATCCGAACGGAACAAGCCCCCTTTCTCGGCTTCAATCAGAGCGTATACGATGCGGCCATCGGACGGGGCGACTGCTACACCGACCTTTCCCCAGATTCCTTCCGGCAGTCCCTTCTCCTTCAATTGCTTCCAGGTGTCCCCTCCATCGCGGGAAACATACAGACCGCTTCCCGGCCCACCGCTAGTCATCGACCAGGGAGTTCTGCGCGTCTGCCAGAATCCGGCAAACAGAATGTTCGGATTGCCGGGATCCATCGCCACATCCGATGCGCCCGTATCCTCATCTTTTTTCAGCACCTGTTGCCAGGTCTTGCCACCATCGGTCGTACGATAAACTCCACGCTCTTTGTTGGGTCCGAATGCATGACCGAGAACCGCCGCAAACGCTACATCCGAATTGCGCGGATGCACAACCATCGTTCCGATTTGTCCTTCTTCTTTCCAGACATGCGTCCAGGTTTTTCCCGCATCGAGCGATTTATAAATGCCATTACCGGCTGCAACGTTCCCTCGAATGTTTGCTTCGCCGGAACCAACGTAAATCACATTCGGATCGGATGGCGCCAAAGCAAGAGAACCCATCGATGAAACCGGTTGATCATCAAAAAGAGGCTTCCAGCTGAAACCGCCATCTATGGATTTCCAAACACCACTGGCTGCCGCAGCAAAATAATACACATTCGGATTTCCAGCAATTCCAGTCGCCCGGGAAACGCGACCTCCCCACGCTGGTCCGATCGAACGGTATTTGAGTCCTTTGTATTCCGTTGGATCTTCCAACCCCGTAGAGTTGATTTTCTTTTCTTCCGGAGTGTTGATCTTCTTTTCCTCTCCGGCAAAATCCGCTGTAGCCAATGACAAAACGAAGCAGATAAAGATGAAAATGGTGGCGAAGCGAGAACGCATAGAGTCCCTCCTGATGAGTTGCGAGTTTAAAACAATGATTGTACCCAAAAAGTCAAAAGTTAAATGTTAAAGGTTAAAGTCCTTTCATTGCCTAACTTTTAACTTTTCACCTTCAACTTTTAACCTAATATATAAACATGAAGCGATTGGTTCTGATCTTCGTCCTACTCATTTGTTATGCATCAGCTCAGGAAATCGATCTCCAGCAGGCTCTTCCGGTAGATCCAAATGTTCGTATTGGCAAACTACAAAACGGATTGGAGTACTGGATCCGTTCGCACAAAACGCCGCCCGGCAAGATTGGAATGTGGCTTCACGTGGGAAGTGGATCGTTAAACGAAGACGAGAATCAGCGCGGCCTTGCGCATTTTTTGGAGCACATGGCATTTAATGGCACCGAGCATTATCCGCCGGGCACACTCATCAAATACTATGAATCGATCGGCTTGAAGTTTGGACGGCATCAGAATGC